>NZ_JBHJUK010000009.1:0-29969 GCF_042266225.1 Kitasatospora sp. NPDC056181 | reverse complement strand
GGCCCGGGCCGGGGCCCTGGGGGGATTCCCCGCTGTCCCGGGTGGTGTCCTTATGTGGGTCCCGGGCGGCGCCCCCCTATCCCACCCACACCGCCGTTCGCGTCCCGGGCCGGGGCGCTCCCGCCACGGACCGGCTCGCCGAGACCTGCGGTCGGCTGCGGAGCCGCTCGCCGCGGAGGCGGTGGAACCGCCTCGGCGTTGACCGGGCGCGTCGTGGAGCCGCCTGGGCGAGCTCCGCCCACAAACCGCTTATCGAGCGGTTACGCGCGTGAGGGATGGTCAGTCACCAGCGTCAGTGGTCCAGTCGAGATGGTGAGTGTGAGTCCGATGAGCAGCGGGTCGTTCCGGATCGATCTTGCGGAGGTCGAGGCGGCCGCCAGGAGGATCCGGGCCTTCGTCCAGGAACTGGAACCGCATGCCGCCAAGGTCGAGGCCGCCGCCCGGCGCGTCTCCCCGGCCTCCTGCGGAACCGACCCGGTGGGCAGGGCGCTCGGAGGCGGTGGGACGGAGAGCGGCGGGCTGATCGAGTGCCAGGAGCAGGCGCTCCAGGGTGTGCGCCGCTACCTGCGGAACTCCGGCACGATGGCCGAGAACCTGCTGCTGATGTGCCGGCACTACCGCGAGGCCGAGGGCAGTCACGCGGCCGGTCTGAAGGAGCTTCTCGCGGGCTCCGCGGCGCCCCTCCCCGCAGTGCTGGAGGCCGCGCCCGACGGCCGTGGTCCGTCCACCTCGGCCCGGCCCGGGGCCTCCCCGGCGGGGGCTGCCGGTACCGCCGACGTCTGATCGTCCGCGGCTCCACGCACCGGTTCCTCCACCCGACCGCCCGGTTCCTCCGCCGACCGTCCGTCGAGCCGCCCGCACACGCCCGGTTCGGCCGCTATGGCCGCTTCGGTCGGTTCGGCGGGTTTCCAGTCGCCCGGTTCGCCCGAGAAAGTGACCATTTTCATGATCGAGCTGCCCGCCGACCTGGCCGCGGTGCTCACGATAGTCAAGAGCAACGACAACGGGGCGGCGATAGCCTTCCCCGAAGCCGATGAGGACCAGCTCGCGGCGCTCGCCCAGGCGTGGGACGCCTGGAACACCGCGGCCGAGCCACGGGCGCGCGGCATCGTGGCGGCTGCGCAGCAGGCCGCGGCGCACATGTCGGGGGCGGCCGCCGACGGCTTCCGGCAGTACCTGGAGAAGTACGCCGGTCGCGACGACGCCCATGCCGTCACCGTGCTGGAGACCGGGCTCGCGATGGCCCGCTGTCTCCACGAGGCCGCCGGCACCGTCACCCGTACCAAGACGGCCATGGTGCAGCAGCTCAGGTCCACCAAGGAATACCTCGACGGCAGTATGGCCGGAGCCGCGCCCGAGGCCGCCGCGCAGTCCGAGGGCGTGAAACTGACGGTGGACTCGTGCCGGCACCACGTCGGGCAGGCGAGCGCGGCCGTCGACTCGATGCTCCGTCAGGCCGCCGGTTCGGTGGAACGGATGGACAGTGCCGGACAGGCCTGCGCACTCGGGGGCGCCGGAGGTCCGGGCGGTGGCGCCGGGGGGCCCGATGCCGGTGCCCGCTGCGCGGGTGTCGGAGGGGGGACGGGCGGTGCGGCTCTGCCGGGTCTGAGCCTGGCCGGGTTCACCGGCCCTGTCGCGGGCACCGGTGCGCAGAGTGGGCTGTCCTCCGGTGGTGTCGGCGACCTCACCGGTGCGGGGGGCTGGTCCTCGGGCGCGCTCGGTGCGGCCGGTGCGGCCGGTGCGGCCGGTTCGCTCGGTTCGGGGGGTGCTGCGGGGAATGCCGGTGGCGTGGGCGGGCGCAAGGCCGCCGCCGCCGCCGCCGCCGCCGCCGCCGGCGGCGGCTCGGCGGGCCGGGCACGGGCGGGTGTCACGCCCTCCTTCGCGGGCGCGGGCTTCGGTATGCCGCCCGGTACGGCGGCGGCCGCCGCAGGGGCGAGCCGCCCGGTTGCCGGAACGGTCGGGCGCGGCGCGCCCGGGATGACGCGGCAGACGTTGGGTCCGGGGACGGCCGGTACCGGCGCGAGAGCGGGCGCGGCCGCCGGGGCCGGAGCGGGTGCCGCCGGACGGGGCCCCGGAACGGGTGGCATGCACGGCATGGGCCATGGCGGGGGCAGGAAGGGAACACCCGGCAAGCGCAGGCCCGGTCTGGTTGTCGCGCAGGCACCGGAGGAGGACGAGGCACTCGCCGACCCCGGCGTTCACGGCCGGCCCGCCGAGGCCCAGGCCGGCGACCGGCGGGCGCAGCGGGCGCACCGGCGGTGGCTGGACGGCGCCCGTACCGAGGCTGCCGAACAGCACCGGGCGGGATCCCCGCAGGCCGCGGCTGCGGGGGAGGAGCATCCGCCGGAGCCCGGAGGTGATCTCCTCACGCAACTGACCAGCGTGGTGCTGGGACCCGACGCGGCGGGCGGGGGCCGGCCGGAGGCGGGGGCGGCGGGGACGGGTGGTGGTGGTGCTGCCGGCGCGGACGGTGCCGCTGGGAGCCGGCCGTCCGTCAGGGCCGCGCACCCGGAGCAGGCCGGGGCGGCGGCCGGGCACGGCCAGGGCGCCGCGGGCACCGCGGGAGCGGTGCCGACCGGTCCGGACACCGGGGGTAAGCCCGCACGGCTCCGGGAGGAGGGGGGCTATCAGGTGCCGAGCCCCCAGCTGCGTGCCGCCCTGGCGAAGCTGGCGGCCGCCGGGGAGTTCGACAGGCCCGCACCCGCCAGGGCGGCGCGGCAGCCGGCCGCCCAGGAGGAGAGCCCCGGCGGTGGCCGGCCCGGGAACAACGAGTAACGCGTGCTGTCGGCCGTCGGCCACCGCCCGCAGCAATTCCGCTGACAGGTCACCGGACCGGCAGCGGTACATCGGGGAGAAAGCGTCATGGAAGATCTGTTTCGTACGAAGGTGCATCGACCCGGCGAGGTGCGAACGCCGACGCCGGTCCCCGCGATGGGGGTCGAGACGGCGACGAGGGCGGCCGGTTCGCCCGGTTCCGGTTCGGCGACGACGGTTGCGGGTGGGCCGGCGACGCTGAGCTCGACGGCGACGGGTGCGGCGGGGCTTGCCACGGAGACGGCAGTGGTCGCCCGGTCGGCGGCGTCCCCGTCGCCGTCCCCGTCCGCGGACGCGGCTCCGGCGAAGGCCGCAGGGACGGGCTTCGATGTCCACCCCGAGCAGTACCGGGCGGCGGTCTCCCCGATGCTCGCCGCCTCGGACCGGGTCTCCGCCGCGTACCTCGACCTTGACAGCTTCCTGACCAGCATGAACGCCACCCACCCCTGGGGAAACGACCACGCGGGGCACCAGTTTGCCGAGGGTGAGAAGGGCTACCTCGCGTACAGCTCCGGCACGCTCAAGGGCCTCAAGGGCCTCCCGGCCGCGCTGCGCCGGGTCGCGGAGGGTCTGAAGCGCATGGCGGAGAACTACGAGAACACCGAGCGGCGCGTCACCGCGTCCCTCACGGGCCGCAACGAGAACCCCGGCCCGTCCGGCCCCGTGGACCCGCTCGCGTCGGCTGCCGCGCCGCCGCAGGCGCCCGCACCCGTGACGCCGACCCTGCCCGCACCCCACGTCGGCCCGATGGCGCACACCGGCGGGAGGCGCTGACCATGGCCACCGAGCTTCCCGAACCCCTCCAGTGGGTCCTGCTGTTGCTGTCCGGTACGCGCTGGCCCGAGGCCGACGAGGACAACCTGCGGAACATGGCCGGGCACTGGCGCACCATGGCCCAGACCCTCAACGATGTCGAGGAGTCCGCCGACGCGGCCGTCAAGCGCGCGCTGACCGGGCAGGTCGGCGTGGCTGCCACCGGACTGTCCCAGTACTGGGACAAGTTCACCGTCGGCCAGGGCGAGGACCAGCCCGGCGCTTTCCCCGGCCTGGCCAAGGCCTGCGAAGGCATGGGCGACATGCTGGAGTCGATGGCCAACTCCGCAGAGACGGCGAAGATCCAGATCATCGCCCAGCTGGGGATTCTCGCGGTCGAGATCGCCACGGCCGAGGTGGAGGCGCCGTTCACCGCGGGCCTGTCACTGGCCCAGATCCCGGTCATGGTCGGCATCAGCCGGACGGCCGTCCAGCAGATCCTGAAGAAGCTCGCCATGGAGGCGATGAAGTTCGCCGCCAAGCAGGCGGTCCAGATGGCGGCCATCAACCTGCTCGCCCAGAGCATCCAGGTCCTGGAGGGGCACCGCAAGGGCCTCGACCTGAAGGAGCTCGGCGACAACGCGGTGGGCGGCGCGGTGGCGGGCGCCTCGGGCAACCTGCTGGGCAAGGGCATCGGCGCGGCCGGCTCGAAGCTGGGCCTGGGCAAGGTCATGGGGACGGTCCCCGGCAAGATGGTGACGGCAGGCGCGGCCGGCGTCGGGGCGGACGTCGTCACCCAGGCCGTGACCACCGGGACGGTGGACAGTCACAGCCTGCTCGGTTCCGGCCTGAGCGGAGCGAGCGCCGCCGGGCTGCATGCCGCGGGCGCCGCGGTCAACGAGCACTTCAGAGCACCGACGGTGGACGTGCCGCACAGCGGGGTCCCGGGCGCCGGGGGGTCGGAGATCCCCGCCGGGGCGCACGTTCCCGAGCACTCGCCGACGGAGGCGCCGGGCGGCTCCGCCGGGTCGGAGTCTGCAGCGGGCACCGGCGGCAGCCGCAGCCTGCCCGCCGGGTCCGAGCACGCGGCCGGGGCGGAGTCTCCCGCGGCTGCCGCCCACGGCGCACCGGCGGGCGGTACGCACGAGGGCGTGCCCACGGGCGGCCAGCACCCGGCGGCGGAGCCGGCCGGTGGCGCGGCCCATCCGGCGCAGCACCCGGCGGCGGACGGTGCGGGCACCGCGCAGTCCCAGCCCCATGCGGCGGCTCCAGCGGCGGAGCACGGCACCACGGGCGGCGGCACGCCGTCGCAGGGCCCCGGTCATGGTGTTGAGGGCGGCACGCCCGGGCATGGGCCAGCGGCCGCGGCGGAGGGCGGGGCCCCCGGGCACGCCGAGGCCTCGCCCGCCCATGGCGGTGGCACGCACACGGAGGCCGCGGCGCCGACGGCCGCGGGCTCGCACCCACCGGTGTCCGAGGGGACGCCGGCCCAGCACGTCGGTCCCGCCTCGACGCACGAGCCGGCGCCCGCGGCGGCCACCGTTCCCCACGAGGGCACGGCCACGCCCACGGCGAGCCACGCCCCTTCCCTGCCGCCGCTGCACGAGGGCGGCGCGGTCGGCGCGCCGACCACGGCGGCGCACGAGACTCCGCTGCCGGCCCTCGGCGGCCACCACGGGCCAGAGGTGCCGCAGTTGCATCTGCCGCCGGAGGGGGTGGCGGGTCCGGTGCGTCCGGTGGGGGATGGTCCCCTGTCGATGCGGCACGCGCCGGAGGTGCCGGAGTTGCATCTGCCGCAGGGGGAGGCTGCGCCGGTGCGTCCGGTGGGGGATGGTCCCCTGTCGATGCGGCACGCGCCGGAGGTGCCCGAGCTGAACCTGTTGCACACCGAGGCCGCGGTCCACACCGCACCGGAGGCGCTGGTCCGTCCGCTCGGGTCCGGGGCCGACGAGATCCGGCTCGCGGCGGGCCCGGCCGAAGGGGCGCCGCTCGGCGCCGGTCGGCCGGTGGGCCTGCCGGACCTCCACGGGACGCCGGTCCTGCACAGCAGCGCCACCGCGCCCGTCGCCGGTACGTCGGCCTCAGCGACCGCGCATCCCTCCGCGCACTTGGGCGGTCCGGGCGTTCACGTCCCGCCGCTCCCGGCGGAGTTCCGTACCGGCCCGGTCCGTCCCGCGGGGGAGCCGCACCTTCCGGGGGTCCGCACCGAGCCGGTGCCCGGTCGGGGCGAGGCGGTCCGGCCGGGCCGCTCACTGCACGAGCATCCGGCGGGGATGACCGCGCTGGCCTTCCCGCTCCAGCCGTCCGCGACGCAGAAGGCGCTCCACAAGGTGCGCACGCTGTTGCGGCCGGCCGCTGGGCCGGGGGGCATTCAGAACATGATGTACGCCCTGCCGCACGCGAGCCCCGGGGGCAAGTACCTCCACCCGGAGACCAACTCCGGGGTACCCGTCGAGGCGGTCCACTTCAACCAGCACACGAAGACGCTGAAGAGCCGTCTCGACCCGACGACACTCAACGACCTCTCACCGCTCGCTTTCAACGGGATCAAGGACCTGGCCGCCGATCCCGTCGCACGCCGGGCCCCTGAGAAGATGCTTGCGAAGACCCAGGAGCGGGTCGAGGCGATGGCACGCATGGATTACCGGACCGCAGACTACTGGGCGGCCCAGGACGCCCGTCGTGAGCAGCTCGACTCCATGGTGGTGGCCAACACCCTTCGCCAGCCCCCGGGGCTACCCGAGCATGCCGTGGCCCGCGTGGACTCGGTGCTGCGCGACGCTCCGGACGCCATCACCGCCGCCGGCCGGATTCTTCAGGACCACCCGGGGATCGTCCTGGGTGAGAGGCACGGTGAGCCGCAGAGTTTCGACTTCCTGAAGAACAACATGGCCGCCCTCCGGGAGGCGGGGGTCCAGACCGTCTACCTGGAAGCGCTGCGCGGCGACTCCTTCCAGTCCCACGTGGACACCCATTTGCGGGCTCCGGCGAACGCGGAGATGCCGCCACTGCTGGACGCGATGGTCTCGCGCTACGAAAGCAGTCACGGCCAGGGCCTGCGGGCGACGATCGAGAGCGCCAAGGCCGAAGGAGTCGACATCCGGATGGTCGACGGGCACCCCGCACGCCGCGAGGGCGAAGGACCCTGGACGCTCTACGACCGTGCCGCACGGTTCAACACCTACGTGGCCGACGCCGTCGGACTGGGGCAGACCGGATCCGACGGGAAGTTCGTGCTACTGGTCGGCAAGGCGCACGTCGGCCTGCACGACGCTCCGACCATGCCCGACCCGGCCAACCCGGACCAGGTCATCACCCCGCCCGCCGAGCACAGGATCCACTCGGAGCTGCCGGCACCCGGCCTCTCCCAGTTGCTGGACGCACCCGGGCTGGAGGTGCAGAACACACCCGAGGGCGAGCACTCCCTGTCCCGGCTCTAGCGGGGACAGGCGGCGGCCGGCGATTCGTCTCCCCCCACCCCTGACCGCCCGGTCGTGCGCGCCTCTCCCCGCGCGCGGCCGGGCTCCCGGCTGCCGGCGCGCCGGTCCGCTCCTCGCCGGTGTGCAGGCGAGCGAGGCCGCCGGGGCGCTCGTCGCGCAAGGTGCCTTATCAGGCCCCTACTCGACGGGCCGATACGATCGCTGCCCATGAGGCTCGCAGGGGCAGGGCGCCGCTGGCGCGAGAGGTTGACGACCCGCAGGCTGCCGGCGGCCGTCCTCGCACTGGTGGTGCTCGCCGGGGCCGGCACATGGACGGTGGCCGCTGCAGACGGCGGGCAGCCGGTCCGGCAGGAGGACCGTTTCCTCCAGATGCCGGAGACCCCCGGCAGCGACCGGCAGGTCCAGCTGGACACCTCCTTCTTCACCACCGGGACGAGCCCGCGCCCGGCCGTCCTGCTCGGCCACGGCTTCGGCGGATCCAAGGAGGGCGAGCGCGACCGCGCCCGGGAGCTGGCCCGGCAGGGTTACGCGGTGCTGACCTGGTCGGCGCGCGGCTTCGGGCACTCCGGCGGCAGGATCGGCCTCAACGCGCCCGACCGCGAGGTGCAGGACGTCAAGCACCTGGTCGACTGGCTGGCCCAGCGGCCGGAGGTGCAGCTGGACGGGCCCGGCGACCCGCGGGTGGGCATCACCGGCGCCTCCTACGGCGGCGCGGTGGCCCTGCTCGGCTCCGCGTACGACGGCCGGATCGACGCGGTGGCCAGCCAGATCACCTGGTGGAACCTGGCCGACGCGCTGTTCCCGCAGGGGGTGCAGGGCTCGGGCGCGGTGGACGGGGTGTTCAAGCGGCTCTGGGCCGGGATCTTCTTCACCACCGGATCGGCGGCCCCCGGTTCACCGGGCGGCCTCGGTCCGTCCGGCGGCGCGCCGCGCGCGACGGCGGGGGCCACCGCCGGGCCGGTCGACGGGACGGTCGGCTGCGGGCGGTTCCTGGACGAGCTCTGCCGGATGTACGACCGGGTCGCGACCGCCGGGCACGCCGACCCGGAGGCCGTCGCGCTGCTGGAGCGCTCCAGCCCGTCCTCGGTCGCGGACCGGCTCAAGGCGCCCACCCTGGTCGTCCAGGGCCAGCAGGACTCGCTGTTCCCGCTCGACCAGGGCGACGCGATCGCCCGCGCGGTCGCGGCCAACGGCGCCCCGGTGGCGGTCGACTGGTTCGCCGGCGGGCACGACGGTGGCACCGACACCAGCGCCCGGGTCGACGACCGGGTGGGCGCCTGGTTCGACCACTACCTGAAGAACCCCGGCCCGAAGAACCCCGGCCCGAAGAACCCCGGCCCGGAGCGCCCGGGGAACGGCACCGGACCGGCGTTCCGGGTCACCCGCACCGGCGGCGTCGACTCCACCGGCTTCCAGGCCGTGCTGCGCGGCGCCTCCGCCGACGCCTACCCGGGCCTCGGCGGCACCGGCTCGCGCACCGTCGAGCTGAACGGCGGCACGGCCGGCGCCGAACAGACCTTCGCCAACCCGCCCGGCGGCGCCCCGCCGAACATCTCGGCCCTGCCCGGCATCGGCGCGCTCAGCCAGGCCGCCGCCCTGGGCGCCGGGCTCTCGCTGGACTTCCCCGGGCAGTACGCCACCTTCGACAGCGCGCCGCTGGACGGCCCCCTGCACCTGACCGGACAGCCCACCGTGCCGGTCCGGGTGCAGGCCGACAAGCCGGACGCGGTGCTCTTCGCCAAGCTCTACGACGTCGCCCCGGACGGCAAGCAGAGCCTGCCGCAGCAGCTCGCCGCCCCGCTCCGGGTGACCGGCGCCGACGCGGCCGGCGGCAGGACCGTCACGGTGACGCTGCCCGCCGTCGACCACACCTTCTCCGCCGGGCACCGCCTGCGGCTGGTCCTGGCCTCGACCGACCTGGCGTACGCCTCGCCCGCCGAGCCCGCCACCTACCGCGCGGCCGTCGCCGGGGCGCTCACCGTGCCGACCGTCGACGGGCTGGTCACCGAGGCGGCGCCGCTGCCCGCCCGGACCTGGGTCCTGCCGCTGGTCGCCGTCGCCGTCGCGGCCGCACTGCTCCTGCTGCCGCGGCTGCGCCGGCGCGGCCGGGTGGCCCGCGGACCGGCGTACGACCCGGCGCTGGCCGGGGTGCCGCTGCAGATCACCGGCCTGAGCAAGCGCTACAAGGGATCCGCCGACCGCTACGCCGTCCGGGAGCTGGGCTTCCGGGTGGAGCAGGGTCAGGTGCTCGGCCTGCTCGGGCCCAACGGCGCGGGCAAGACCACCACGCTGCGGATGCTGATGGGCCTGATCCGGCCCGACGAGGGCGAGATCCGGATCTTCGGCCACCTGGTGCGCCCGGGCACGCCGGTGCTCTCCCGGGTCGGCGCCTTCGTCGAGGGGGCCGGGTTCCTGCCGCACCTCAGCGGCCGGGCCAACCTGCGGCTCTACTGGCAGGCCACCGGCCGCCCGGAGGCCGACGCCCACCTGGAGGAGGCGCTGGCCATCGCCGGGCTCGGAGAGGCGCTGGACCGGGCGGTGCGCACCTACTCGCAGGGCATGCGGCAGCGCCTCGCGATCGCCCAGGCCATGCTCGGGCTGCCGGACCTGCTGATCCTGGACGAGCCGACCAACGGGCTGGACCCGCCGCAGATCCGCGAGATGCGCGAGGTGATGATCCGGTACGCGGCCGCCGGGCGGACCGTCATCGTCTCCAGCCACCTGCTCTCGGAGGTGGAGCAGAGCTGCACCGACCTGGTGGTGATGGACCGCGGCCGGCTGGTCACCGCCGGAGCCGTCGCCGAGATCGTCGGCGCGGGCGAGCTGCTGCTGGTCGGCACCCCGGCCTCGTACGGGCCCCAGGAGCTGGCGGCGGCCGCCGACAAGGCGCAGGCGCTGGACGGGGTCGGCTCGGTCGAGCCGGTCGAGGGCGGGCTGCTGGTGAGGCTGGACGGCATGACGGCCAGCCGGCTGCTGGCCGAGCTGGTGCGCCTCGGCGTGCCGGTGGAACGGGCCGGTCCGCACCGCCGCCTGGAGGACGCGTTCCTGTCACTGATCGGAGGCCCGGCATGAGTGCCGTCGTTTCACCGGACCACGCCGCCGGCTACCGGGCGGGCCGGACGCTGCCGCTGCGGGTCGAGGCGATGCGCCAGCTGCGGCGCCGCCGGACCATGGTGATCGGCGGGGTGCTGGCGGCGCTGCCGTTCGTCATCCTGGCCGCGTTCCAGATCGGTGGCACGCCCGGCCGGGCCGACCGGACCACCTTCATCGAGCTGGCCACCGCCTCGGGGCCCAACTTCGCGACCACCATGCTCTTCATGGGCACCGGCTTCCTGCTGGTGATCCCGGTCGCGCTGTTCTGCGGTGACACGGTGGCCTCGGAGGCGAGCTGGTCCTCGCTGCGCTACCTGCTGGCGGCGCCGGTGCCCCGGGCCCGGCTGCTGGCCCGCAAGTTCGCGGTGGGGCTGGCGTTCTCGGCCGCCGCCGTGGTGCTGCTGCCGGCGATCGGGCTGCTGGTGGGCACCGCCGCGTACGGGTGGGGGGACCTGAAGCTGCCGGCCGGGGTGAGCCTGTCGGCGGGGGAGGCGCTGCCGCGGCTGGCGATCGCGGTGGCGTACGTCTTCCTGGCCGAGGTGGTGATCGCGGCGCTGGCGTTCTGGCTCTCGACCGCCACCGACGCCCCGCTCGGCGCGGTCGGCGGGGCGGTGTTCGCCTCGATCGTCACCGGGGTGCTGGACGCCGTCACCGCACTCGGCGGCCTGCGCGAGTGGCTTCCCGCGCACTGGCAGTACGCCTGGGCGGACGCCCTGCAGCCGCAGCTGGAGTGGGGCGGCATGGTGCAGGGCGTCTCGCTGTCGCTCTCGTACGCGGTGGTGCTGCTGGCGTTGGCGTTCCGCGGGTTCGCCCGCAAGGACGTGGTGTCCTGAGGGGCGCGCCGCGCGGGCGCACCCCTCAGGGCCGGCGGCTCACTTGACGGGGGAGTAGACCCGCTCGATCTGCTGGGTGCCGGACTTGGTGCGGTAGGAGCGCGTCCACGAGGAGGTGGCGTCCTTGCGGGTCCGGTCCGAGAGCACGTAGTAGTCCATCTGCGTCTGGCCCGGGGTGATGTCCAGGACGCCGTAGCCGTGCGAGTCCAGGTCGACCCACTTGATGTGGCGGTTGCCCGCCTTGATCGCGGCGACGGCGGCCAGCGAGACGGTCTGCGGGGCCACCTTGAGGATGTCGTCGATGTTGTCCGAGGTGACCGAGGTGACCACGAACTCGGTGGCGGCGCTGCCGGAGAGCGGGTAGGTGGCGGCCTCGTTCGGGACGTCCGCGGCCCAGGCGGAGTGGATGTCGCCGGTGAGGAAGACGGTGTTGGTGATGCCGTTCGACGTGAGGTGGCCGAGCAGCTCGCGGCGGTCGTGGGTGTAGCCGTCCCACTGGTCGGTGTTGACGGCCAGGCCCTCGCCGGGCAGGCCGAGCAGCTTGGCCAGCGGCCGCAGGATGTAGTCGGGCAGCGAGAAGAACGCGACCGGCGAGATCATCACCTCGTTGCCGATCAGCCGCCAGGTGGTGTCGGAGGCGCTGAGACCGGCCTTCAGCCAGTCCATCTGGGCCCGGCCGGTGATGGTGCGGTCGGCCGAGTCGACGTCGCCGTTGCCGACCTTGACCTGCTGGGAGCGGAACGAGCGCTGGTCCATCAGGTGCAGGTCGGCCAGCTTGCCGTAGCGCAGGCGGCGGTAGGTGGTGCCGGCGACGGACGGGCGGACCGGCATCCACTCGAAGTAGGCCTGCTTGGCGGCGGCCATGCGGTCGGCCCAGTCGCCCTCGGTGCCCGGGGTGTGGTTCTCGGCGCCGCCGGACCAGGCGTCGTTGGCGAACTCGTGGTCGTCCCAGATCGCGATCGTCGGGATCTGCGCGTGCAGCGTCTGGAGGTCCTCGTCGGTCTTGTAACGGCCGTGCCGGGTACGGTAGTCGGCCAGGTCGAGGATCTCGTGCGCCGGGGCGTGCGGGCGCACCACGGTGCCGCGGGCGCAGAACTCGCCGCTCTTGTACTCGTAGATGTAGTCGCCGAGGAAGAGGAAGGCGTCGAGGTCGCCGCGGGCCGCGAGGTGGCGGTAGGCGGAGAAGTAGCCGGCCTCCCAGTTGGCGCAGGAGGCCACGCCGAAGCGGAGGCGGTCGAGGGCGGCGTCGGTGGCCGGGGTGGTGTGGGTGCGGCCGACGGGGGAGACGGTGGCGCCGGCGGTGAAGCGGTACCAGAAGGTGGTGTCCGCGGTCAGGCCGCGGACGTCGGCCTTGACGGTGTGGTCGGAGGCCGCAGTGGCGGTCACCGTGCCGCTGGCCGCGATCCGGGTGAAGGCCTTGTCGGTGGCCAGCTCCCAACGCACCTCGGTGTCGGGGCCGGTGGCGGAGCCGGGGACGGCCTCGGGGGTCGGGGTGACCCGGGTCCAGAGCAGGATGCCGTCGGGGAGGGGGTCGCCGGAGGCGACGCCGTGGAGGAACTGCGGGGCGGTCGCGGCCTCGGCCGCGGTGCCGAGGGCCAGCGGCACGGCGGCGGCACCGGCCACGATGGCGGTGGCCTTCAGCACCTGGCGGCGGCGCGGGCGGGCGGCGGTCATGTCATCGACAAGGTCAGTCACGGCCGACAGGCTACCGGTCGGTAATGGTCCGTTCCATACGTTGAACTGACTGTTTGTCGCCGATTCACCGCGACGTGACGTCCCGCCACCGGCTCGGCCGCACGCGGTCACCCCGCGGCCATGCGCGATGATGGTGAACGATCCGCCCTCTGTCGCAAGGAAGTTCCCCGTGGCCCAGATCCTGCTTCTGCACTCCGTGTACGGCCTGCGCCCCGCCGTCCACGCCGCCGCCGACCGGCTGCGCGCCGCCGGGCACACCGTGCACACCCCCGACCTGTTCGAGGGCCGCACCTTCGACGACGTCGAGGAGGGCATGGCGTACAAGGAGGAGCTCGGCAGCGACGAACTGCTGCGCCGGGCCGTGGGTGCGGCCGCCCCGCTGCTCGGCTCGGGCGACGCGCTCGTCTACGCGGGCTTCTCGCTCGGCGGCTCGCTCGCGCAGAACCTCGCCCTCGCCGACGAGAAGGCGCTCGGCCTGCTGCTCCTGCACGGCACCTCCGACATCCGCGAGGACGCGGCCACCTCCATCCCCGTCCAGCTGCACATCGCCGAGCCGGACCCGTTCGAGCCCGAGGACTGGCTGAACGCCTGGTACCTGGGGATGCGGCGGGCCGGCGCCGACGTCGAGATCCACCGCTACCGGGGCGCCGGGCACGTCTACACCGACCCGGAGCTGCCCGACTACGACGCCGAGGCGGCGGAGCAGACCTGGGCGGTGGCGCTGGACTTCCTGGCCGAGCTGGACGAGCAGGAGGGCTGAGGGCCGCGGTGGCCCGACGGCCGGGGGCGCCGCCGGCCGGCCTCCCGCGCGGATCCTCGGGTTCCAGGACGGTCGCCGCGGGGGGTTGGGCAGACTGGGGGCATGGCGAACTCTTCGGTGGGGCTTGGTGGGGACGAGGACGAGGACGAGGACGAGGACGCGGTGCCGCTGGCGGCGCTGCTGAGGCGCACGGCGGAGGAGCTCGGGGTCGGGTTGCCGGAGCCGGCGGGGGCGTGGGAGCGGATCGTCGAGTTCAAGGACGACGAGACCGGCCGGCGGGTGGTCGTGAACCCGCCACGGTCGGGCCACCCCTACCAGGTGCGTTTCACCGGCCACGGCGCCCCGCTGGCCGGCGGGCTGACCGGGGACGTGGCCGAGGTGGTCGGCGCGACGGCGGCGTGGATGGGGGGTGCGGGCCTGGAGGCGACCGTGGCGGCCGCGCCGTTCGTGCGGTTCCGGGAGTGGGCCCTCGCCCAGGAGCGGGCGCCGCTGGACCCGGTCGAGCTGATGTGGATGATCAAGCTGGACCGCGTCCACCTGCCGCCCTACGACCGGCACCCCCGCCCCCACGCGTTGCTGGCGGCCGCGTACGCCCAGCCGGTGCTCCGGCGGCTGATGCCGGTCAACAGCCACTTCAACCTCTGGTTCTCCACCGGCGTCGAGACGCCGTGGAAGGCGAAGGTCGGGGGCACGGTCGACCCGAACCACGAGGGCCGGTACGCCGTGTGGCACGACGGGGAGCCCGTCGCGTGCTTCGACACCCCGGAGGAGGCCGTCGCCCTCGTGGTGGCGCGCCTGCCGGAGGGCACCGGCCCCGCGCGCTGACCGGCGGCGCTCCCGCAGGCCGGCCCGGCGCGGCACCGGACGCCGCCCCCGGACCTGTCCCCGGCCCCCGGCCCCCGGCGCCCGTGCGTGCCGGGGGCTGGGGGACGATGGAGCCGTGGCAGAGCGGAGATACGAGCACGCGCCGGCGCACACCCTGCCCGGGCTGTTGCAGCGGGGGCGGGGGCTGGGCGCGCGGATGGCGGCGGAGGACCCGGCGGCGGCCGCCGGGCTGGTGTACGGGTGCCTGCGGTGGGACTGGCGGTGGGACCGGCAGACGGACGACCGGCACCTGTACCTGGCCAGGCTGCTGCGGGACCTGGAGCTGCCGCTCGGGCCCGTGATCGAGCTGCTGGCCCACGGCGAGGACGCCTGCGAGCGGGCCGCCCGGGTGCTGGAGCTGCTGGCCCTCGACGGCTCGGTGGAGGCCCGGGAGGCCCTGCGGGCCCACGTCCGGGAGGGCGAGCACTGGGCGGCCGTGCTGGAGTCCGTGGCCGGGGCATGGCCGGTGGAGTGGTGGGACGACCTCGCGGGCCCGGCGCGGGAGCGGCTGAAGGGGCACCCGGAGGACCGGTGGGGTGAGCCGTGGGACCGCTGGGGGTCCGCCGCGCCGCGGCCCGGGCGCGCGGTGGGCCTGCGGGACCCGATGCCGGAGGTGGCGAGCGCGCGACTGCTGGAGCTGCTCGCCGATCCGGCCGAGCCGGAGAACCGCAAGGTGACCGCGCTCGGCGCACTGGCCGCCCGGGCGCCGGAGCCGGGCCTCGTCCCGCTGGTGCCGTCGCTGGGGACGGCGGACGGTGGGCTCGCACTGCCGCGGCTGCCCGCCGTGGTTCGCCGGCTCGGGGCTCCGGCCGTGCCCGCCGCCCGGGAGTGGGCGGGCACCGGGGAGCCGTGGCTGGTCGCGCTCGGGTGCCAGGTGCTGGCCGAGCACGGGGAGGCCGAGGACGTTCCCGTGCTGGTGGCCGCTCTGGAGCGGGACTGGGCGGCGCGCAGCTGGGGCGGGCCGATGTACACGGCGCGCGGGCTGGCCCGGTTCGGGCCCGGGGCGGCGGAGGCGGTGTCGCTGCTGCGGCGGTTCTGGCTGTGGACGCCGCACTCCTACGAGCGGGCGGCCTATCTGGAGGCGTTGGCGGAGATCGGCCCGGCGGGGCTGGAGTCGGTCCACGTGGAGTGCCTCTGGGACTGCGAGGAGGACGCCCGGCTGCTCGGGGTGGCGCACGCTCCGGACCGGCCCGAGGTGCGGGAGCGGCTGGCCTACCTGCGGGACGACCCGATGGAGGAGGCCGGGGTCAGGGCCGCCGCCGGGGAGCGGCTGGCGGCCCTGACCCCCTGAGCCCGTCGGGCCTGAGCCCTACAGGCCTGGACCCGTCGGGCCGGTGGGCCCTACAGGCCGGGGATCCGGCCGTTGCGGTAGAGGTCCACGAACAGCTGGTGGTCTTCGCGGGCCCGGGCCCCGTACGCGTGCGCGAAGTCGACCAGCATCCGGGTGAACCCGGCCTCGTCGCGCGCGATCGCCTCGTGGATGGCGTGCTCGGTGGAGAACGGCACCAGGGTGTGGCCGCTGGAGGACTCGTCGGCCGCCGCGTGCATGGTGGCGGTGGCCCGGCCGAGGTACTCGGTGACGGCGAGCAGGTCGGACAGCTCGTTGAGGTCCGTCCAGTCGAGGTCGGTGGCGTACGGGGAGACCTCGGCGACCAGCTGGCCGCGGCCGTGCAGGGTGGTGTACCCGAGCCACGGGTCGCTGTGCGCCTGGAGGGCGCGCTGGGAGATGACCGTGCGGTGGCCCTCGTGCTCGAAGTAGCCGGCGATCGCCGGGTCGGTGACGTGACGCGACACGGCAGGGGTCTGGCCCTGCTTCATGTAGATGATCACGTCGTTCTCGAGGGCGTCGGTGTGGCCCTCCAGCAGCAGGTTGTACGAGGGCAGACCCGCCGAGCCGATGCCGATGCCACGGCGGCCGACCACGTCCTTGACCTTGAGCGACTCCGGGCGGGTCCGGGAGGCCGGCGGCAGGGTGGCCAGGTAGGCGTCGAAGGCGGCCAGCACCTCGGCCTTGGTGGGCTCGTCGAGCTCGATCGCGCCGCCGCCGAGGCGGAAGCGGCGGTCGTAGCCCTCGACGACGGTGTCGCCGTCGAGGAGCGCGACCCGGGTCTGGAGGCGGGCCTCGCGCAGGGTCTCCAGGACCGGGCCGGTGGCGGTGTCCAGGGTGTACGGATCGGCGTCGCCGGAGGTGACGTGGGCGGCGATGCGCGACCGGTACGCGTCGGCGAAGGCGGTGACCAGCTGGGTGATCGTCCCGTCGGAGAGCGCCTTGGCGTAGCCGATCAGGGCGAGCGAGGCGGCCAGGCGCTGGACGTCCCAGGTGAAGGCGCCGACGTAGGCCTCGTCGAAGTCGTTGACGTTGAAGACCAGGCGGCCCTCGGAGTTCAGGTAGGTGCCGAAGTTCTCCGCGTGCAGGTCGCCGTGGATCCAGACCCGGCTGGTGCGCTCGTCCAGGAACGGCGTCCCGTAGGCGTCGAAGGGGGAGGAGGTGAGGTCCGCGTAGTAGAGCCCGGCGGTGCCCCGGTAGAAGGCGAAGGCGGAGGCGGCCATCTTCCGGAACTTGACCCGGAAGGCCGCCGGGTCCTTGGCGAGCAGGTCGCCGAAGGCCGTGTCGAAGACGCCGAGTATGGTCTCGGCGCGGTCGGTGGCGGTGGGCTGCGGGAGGGGCATGAAGGGCGTCCTCTTGGAGCGGGTGGAGGGCCTGGCTCGAAGCGATCCGGGCTTGGGCGAAGGCTAGAGTAGGACCGTGAACGTGTGAGAGCGGGTCCGGGCCCCTGGTGAGGCGGCTCGGACCTCATATGTTTCCAGGGCCCTTCGTGACCTGCGCGTTCGCCGGCCAGCCAGACAGCACGAGCCTCCGGAGGCCCCGCCTTGAGCGACCAGCCGTACGCGCACCTGCACGTCCACACCGAGTACTCGATGCTGGACGGTGCCGCCCGGCTGAAGCAGTTGTTCAAGGAGGTCGAACGGCTGGGCCAGACCCATGTCGCGATGACCGACCACGGCAACATGTACGGCGCCGCCGAGTTCCACAAGCAGGCCACCGCCGCGGGCATCACCCCGGTGATCGGCATCGAGGCGTACGTCGCGCCGGAGTCCCGCTCCAACACCAAGCGCATCCTCTGGGGCCAGCCGCACCAGAAGAAGGACGACGTCTCCGCGTCCGGCGCCTACACCCACAAGACCATCTGGGCCCGGAACAAGGAGGGCCTGCACAACCTCTTCAAGCTGACCTCGCGCTCCTACGCCGAGGGCTGGCTGGTGAAGTGGCCCCGGATGGACAAGGAGATCATCTCCGAGCACGCGGCCGGCCTGATGGCCACCACCGGCTGCCCCTCCGGCGAGGTGCAGACCCGGCTCCGGCTCGGCCAGTTCGACGAGGCGCTGCGGTCCGCCGCCGACTACCAGGAGATCTTCGGCAAGGAGAACTACTTCCTGGAGCTGATGGACCACGGCCTCGACATCGAGAAGCGGGTCCGCGACGGGCTGATCGAGATCGGCCGGAAGCTGGACATCCCGCCGGTGGTCACCAACGACTCGCACTACACCACCGAGTCCGACGCCGGCGCCCACGACCTGCTGCTCTGCGTGCAGACCGGCAAGAACCTCTCCGACCCGGACCGCTTCCGCTTCGACGGCACCGGCTACTACATCAAGTCGGCCGCCGAGATGTACGCGCTGGACTCCTCGGACGCCTGGCAGGAGGGCTGCCGCAACAGCCAGCTGCTGGTGGCGCAGCGGGTCGACACCACCGGCATGTTCGAGTTCAAGAACCTGATGCCGCGTTTCCCGATCCCGGAGGGCTACGAGTCCGAGGCGGACTTCTTCAGGGCCCAGGTGTGGAAGGGCATGGACTGGCGCTTCCAGAACGGGTACGACGACGAGCACCGGAAGCTCGCCGAGTACGAGATGGACACCATCATCCAGATGGGGTTCCCGGCGTACTTCCTCGTGGTCGCCGACTTCATCATGTGGGCGAAGAGCCAGGGCATCGCGGTGGGCCCCGGACGTGGTTCGGCGGCCGGCTCGCTGGTCGCGTACGCGATGGGCATCACCGACCTCGACCCGATCCCGCACGGCCTGATCTTCGAGCGCTTCCTCAACCCCGAGCGCATCTCCATGCCCGACGTCGACATCGACTTCGACGAGCGCCGGCGCGGTGACGTGATCCGGTACGTGACGGAGAAGTGGGGCTCCGACAAGGTCGCCATGATCGTCACGTACGGCACCATCAAGGCGAAGGCCGCCATCAAGGACTCCTCCCGCGTCCTCGGCTACCCGTACGCGATGGGCGACCGGATCACCAAGGCGATGCCGCCGGACGTCATGGGCAAGGGCATCCCGCTCTCCGGCATCACCGACTCCTCGCACCCGCGCTACGGCGAGGCCGGCGAGATCCGCGGGCTCTACGAGAACGACCCGGACGTCCGCAAGGTGATCGACACCGCCCGCGGCATCGAGGGCCTGATCCGCCAGCCCGGCGTGCACGCGGCCGGCGTCATCATGTCCGCCGAGCCGCTGACCGACCACATCCCGGTGTGGACCCGGCACACCGACGGCGTCACCATCACGCAGTTCGACTACCCCACCTGCGAGGGCCTCGGCCTTCTCAAGATGGACTTCCTCGGCCTGCGCAACCTGACGATCATGGACGACGCCGTCAAGGCGATCGAGCGGAACAAGGGCGTCAAGATCAACCTCCTTGATCTGCCCCTCGACGACAAGCCCACCTACGAACTGCTCGCCCGCGGCGACACGCTCGGCGTCTTCCAGCTCGACGGCGGGCCGATGCGCTCGCTGCTGCGCCTGATGAAGCCCGACAACTTCGAGGACATCTCCGCCGTCCTCGCGCTGTACCGGCCGGGCCCGATGGGCGTCAACTCGCACACCAACTACGCGCTGCGCAAGAACGGCCAGCAGGAGATCACCCCGATCCACCCGGAGCTGGAGAAGCCCCTGGAGGAGATCCTCAAGCCGACCTACGGCCTGATCGTCTACCAGGAGCAGGTGCAGAAGGCCGCGCAGATCCTGGCCGGCTACTCGCTCGGCCAGGCCGACCTGCTGCGCCGGGCCATGGGCAAGAAGAAGAAGGAGATCCTGGAGGCCGAGTTCGTCCCGTTCCAGAAGGGCTGCCGGGAGCACGGCTACTCGGACGCGGCGATCCAGGCGGTGTGGGACGTGCTCGTCCCCTTCTCCGGCTACGCGTTCAACAAGGCGCACACCGCCGGGTACGGGCTGGTCTCGTACTGGACGGCCTACCTCAAGGCCAACTACCCGGCCGAGTACATGTCCGGTCTGCTCACCTCCGTGAAGGACGACAAGGACAAGTCGGCGGTCTACCTCAACGAGTGCCGCAAGATGGGCATCCAGGTGCTGCCGCCGGACGTCAACGAGTCGGACTCCGACTTCACCCCGCACGGCGACGAGCTGGTGCGGTTCGGCCTCACCGCCATCCGCAACGTCGGCGGGCCGGTGGTGGAGTCGATGATCCGCACCCGGAAGTCCAAGGGGAGGTTCGGCTCCTTCCCGGACTTCCTGGAGAAGGTGGAGTCGGTGGTCTGCAACAAGCGGACCGTCGAATCCCTCATCAAGGCGGGCGCGTTCGACTCGCTCGGGCACACCCGCAAGGGCCTCACCGCGCAGTTCGAGCCGATGATCGACAACGTCGTCGGGGTCAAGCGCAAGGAGGCCGAAGGCCAGTTCGACCTCTTCGGCGGCGACGCGGTCAGCGACGAGCCGAGCTTCGGGCTGGACGTCGTCTTCTCCGAGGAGGAGTGGGACAAGTCCTTCCTGCTCACCCAGGAACGGGAGATGCTCGGCCTCTACGTCTCCTCGCACCCGCTGCACGGCATCGAGCACCTCCTCGCCGACAAGGCGGACTGCGCGGTGGCCGACCTCGCGGAGCGGCCGGACGGCTCGATCGTCACCATCGGCGGCATCATCTCGGGCCTCCAGCGGAAGATGACCAAGCAGGGCAACGCCTGGGCGATCGCCACCGTCGAGGACCTGGCCGGCTCGATCGACTGCATGTTCTTCCCGGCCAGCTACCAGCTCGTCTCCTCCCAACTCGTCGAGGACTCGGTGGTGTTCGTCCGCGGCAAGCTGGACAAGCGGGAGGACGTGCCGCGGCTGATGGGCATGGAGCTGGCCATCCCGGACCTGACCAACGTCGCCGCCCAGCTGCCGATCACCCTCACCATCGCCGAGAGCCGGCTCAACCCGGCGGTGGTGACCCGGCTCGGCGAGGTGCTGGCCCACCACAAGGGGACCACCGAGGTGCACGTCCACCTCCGGCGCGGTGACAGCACCACCGTGCTGCGGCTGGACCGGCACCGGGTGAAGTCCGACCCGGCGCTGTTCGGGGACCTCAAGCAGCTCCTCGGGCCGAGCTGCCTGGCGGGCTGAGACCGCCCGCGGCGGCGGGTCGTCGACGGCTACGCCGGTCCTCGACGGCTACGACCCGCCGCCGAGGCCCGGCGGCACCGCGGTGTGGAGGGCCGAGACGAACGCCGAGATCGCCGGGTGGGAGCCCGCGCCCGCGCGGAAGGCGGCCCGGGTGCGGCGGTACATCGGCAGGCGGGTGAGGACGACGCCGGGCGGCGGCTGCGCGGTGCCCAGGTGGGGGACCAGCGCCACGCCCTGGCCGGCCGCGACCAGGGCGAGCACGGTGGCGAAGTCGTCGATCTGGTGCCGGATGCGCGGTGCGAACCCGGCGCTCTCGCAGGCCCGGACGGCCATGCTGTGGCAGAGCGTGCCCGGCGGCGCCATGATCCACGGCGCCGAGCGCTGCCCGGCGATCGTGCCCGCGCCGAGCGCCGCCAGGTACATCGGCTCGGTGAAGACCGGGCGGGTCACCGCCAGGCCGGGCTCCGGGTCAGCCGGCACCAGGTCGTACTCGTGCACCAGCGCCACGTCCAGCTCGCCCGCGCGCAGCGCCGCGGCGACGGCGGCCGGGTCCACCTCCGTCACCATCGGCTCCAGGCCGGGGTGCCAGCCGGCCAGTTCGGCGAGGAGGGCGGGGAGGATCGCCCGGGCCGCCGAGGGGTAGGTGCCGATCCGCAGCGGCCCGGCCAACCCCTGCCGCGCATGGGCGAGTTCGGCGTCCGCCTGCTCCAGGCGCTCCAGCACGGCCTCGGCGTGGCGGACCAGGCCCAGCCCGGCCGGCGTCAGCGCGACCCGCCGGCCGGTGCGCTCCAGCAGCGGGACGCCGGCCTCCTTCTCCAGGACGGACAGCTGCTGGGATACCGCCGAAGGGCTGAACGAGAGCGCCTCGGCGACGGCGGCGATGGTGCCGAGGTGGGCGAGTTCGCGCAGCAGGCGCAGGCGTCGGACGTCGAGCATCGGCCCAGCTTACGAGAAGCCTCGGAAATGTGAACTGGACCTGCGGGATCGGCGGCCCGCAGGATCGGAGCCATGGAACACACCACTCTCAAGGGCATCTACGTCCCGCTGGTCACCCCCTTCGCCGCCGACGGCTCGGTGGCCCTGGACGCGCTGGAGAAGCTGGCCGCCTCGCTGCTGGACGACGGCGCGGCCGGACTGGTGGCGCTCGGCACCACCGGCGAGCCGGCCACGCTGAGCGCGGACGAGCGGCGTGCGGTGACCGAGGTCTGCGCGGCCGTCTGCGCCGAGCGCGGCGGGCGGCTGGTGGTCGGCGCGGGCGGGCCGGGCACCCGGGCCGCCGCCGAGGAGCTCGCCGGGCTGCGCGAACGGGTACCGGGGGTGGCGGCCGCACTGGTCACCGTGCCCTCCTTCGTGCGGGCGGGCGAGGCCGGCACGGTCGCGCACTTCCGGGCGCTGGCCGAGGCGAGCCCGGTGCCGCTGATCGTCTACCACATCCCGTACCGCACCGGGCAGCCGCTCTCCGCCGCCGCCATGCTGGAGCTGGCCGCCGTCCCCGGCGTGGCGGGCGTCAAGTACGCGACCGGCGGGCTGGACCAGGACGCGGTGGAGCTGCTCGCCGCCCGGCCCGCGGGCTTCGCCGTCCTGACCGGCGAGGACGTCTTCCTCGCGCCGATGCTGGCGCTGGGAGCCGCCGGCGGCATCCTGGCCTCCGCCCACCTGGCCACCGCGCGGTTCGTGGAGCTGGCCGACGCCTGGGAGGCCGGGGACGCCGGGCGGGCCCGCGCGCTGGGCCACCGGCTCGCCGCCCTGGCCGCCGCCGCCTTCGCCGCGCCGAACCCCGCCGTCGTCAAGGGCGTGCTGCACGCCCAGGGCCGGATCCCCACCCCGGACGTCCGGCTGCCGCTGCTGCCGGCCGGCCCGGCGGAGGTGGCCGCGGCACTGGAACTGGCGAGTGGTCTCGACCGGTAGACGAGGCACGGCCTCTCACACCGTGGAATACCAGGCCGCCCCTCCCGCGTGACAAGGCATGATGGGCGGAGTGCGGCTGTGACCAGCAACATCAAGAGGAGTAGTCGGAATGAAGATCGGCATTGTGGGGGCCACCGGCCAGGTCGGCGGCGTGGTCCGCGAGATCCTGGCGGAGCGCGCAGACCTCCCCGGCGGGGTGGGCCCGGTCGAGCAGCTGCGGCTGTTCGCCTCCGCCCGTTCGGCCGGGCGCACGCTGCCCTGGCAGGGCACCGAGATCACCGTCGAGGACGCCGCCACGGCCGACTACACCGGCCTGGACATCGTGATCTTCTCGGCCGGCGGCGCCACCTCCAAGGCCCTCGCCCCGAAGGCCGCCGCGGCCGGCGCCGTCGTGATCGACAACTCCTCCGCCTGGCGCCGCGACCCCGAGGTCCCGCTGGTCGTCTCCGAGGTCAACCCGCAGGCGATCGCCGACCGTCCCAAGGGCATCATCGCCAACCCGAACTGCACCACCATGGCCGCCATGCCGGTGCTGCGCCCGCTGCACGACGAGGCCGGCCTCGCCGCGCTGGTCGTCTCCACCTACCAGGCCGTCTCCGGCAGCGGCGTCGCCGGCGTGGCCGAGCTCCAGGACCAGGCCGCCAAGGTCGTGGACGGCGCCTCCGCGCTCGCCCACGACGGCTCCGCGGTGGAGTTCCCCGAGCCCAAGGTCTACAAGCGCCCGATCGCCTTCAACGTGCTGCCGCTGGCCGGCTCCATCGTCGAGGACGGCTCCAACGAGACCGACG
Organism: Kitasatospora sp. NPDC056181; assembly: GCF_042266225.1. NCBI lineage: Bacteria > Bacillati > Actinomycetota > Actinomycetes > Kitasatosporales > Streptomycetaceae > Kitasatospora > Kitasatospora sp. NPDC056181. The sequence goes on along the minus strand of NZ_JBHJUK010000009.1, from coordinate 6,616 downwards.
AGGAGCAGAAGCTCCGCCACGAGAGCCGCAAGATCCTCGGCATCCCCGGGCTGAAGGTGGCCGGCACCTGCGTGCGCGTCCCGGTCTTCTCCGGCCACTCGCTCCAGATCAACGCCCGCTTCGAGCGCCCGATCAGCCCCGAGCGCGCGGTCGAGCTGCTCTCCGGCGCCCCCGGCGTCGAGCTGAGCGACATCCCCACCCCGCTCCAGGCCGCCGGCCGGGACCCGAGCTACGTCGGCCGCATCCGGGCGGACGAGACGGTCGAGAACGGCCTGTCGCTGTTCGTCTCCAACGACAACCTGCGCAAGGGCGCCGCGCTCAACGCCGTCCAGCTGGCCGAGCTGGTCGCCGCGGAGCTGAAGGGCTGACACCCCGGCCGCACCCGGCCGCACCCTGGCGGGACCCCGTCCGCGGACGGGGTCCCGCCGTGCGTTCACGGGGCGCCGCGCCCCGGCCGCCCGTTGCCGGACCGCGACACACGCCGAGGTTCGGCGCGCGAACCAGGGGTAAAGGTGACCCAACGATCGGGCGGCCACGGGCTCCCCCTCACCCCACGCGGGCCCGAACGCCGGGCGGACCGCGCCCACCCGGTACCGCCGGCCGTGGCGGCGCCTGACCCCGAGGGCGAGCGAAAAGAGGTGCGCGATGGACCGCTGCGTCGTCCTGGTGGACGCCGGATACCTGCTGGGCGCCGCCGCCAGCCTGCTCGCCGGGGATCCGTCCCGCTCCAAGGTCACCGTCGACCACACCGCGCTGATCACCGCCCTGCGTGAGCGCGCCGAGGCCGAGACCGGCCTGCCGCTGCTGCGGATCTACTGGTTCGACGCGGCGCCCGACCGCCGCCCGATGCCCGAGCACCGCCGCCTGCGGGTCCTGCCGCGGGTGACCGTCCGGCTCGGCGCCCTCACCCGGGCCGAGGGCCGCTGGGTGCAGAAGGGCGTGGACGCCGCGATGCACGCCGAGCTCTCCGAACTCGCCCGCAACCGCGCCTGCGCCGACGTCGTGCTGATCACCGGCGACGGCGACCTGCTGCCCGGCATGATGTCCGCCAAGGAGCACGGCGTGGTCGTCCACCTCTGGGCGCTCCAGGCGGCCGACGGCGACTTCAACCAGTCCGAGGACCTGGTCGGCGAGGCCGACGAGCGCCGGGTCCTGGACCGGGAGTGGATCGAGGGCTCGTTCAGCCTGCGCGAGACCTCCATGGTCTTCCCCGCCCCCGGGCCGCGCCACGAGATCGCCAAGATCCTCGCCGCCCCGCCCGCAGCCCCGCACAGCGTCGTCCCGGCGGCCGGCCCGGTGTCCGCGGCCGGTCCGCTGCCCGCCGACGGGCCGGGGACCAACGGGCGTCCGGCGGCGGCCGCCACCGCACTCAAGGTCGTCCCCACCCCCAAGGACATCGCCGGGCGGGCCACCGCCCCGCAGCCCGCCGCCGCCCACCACCCGAGCGGCCCGGTACTGCGCTGGTCCTCCGACCGGGGCTGGGTCGAGCGGCCGGCCGCCGAGCAGGCCGTCACCGCCGGCGACAGCCTGCCCACCCTGGCCCAGCTCACCACCGCCGAACAGCGCTGGGCCGACCGGGAGGAGGACATCACCACCATCGGCGGGGACGCCCACGAGGTCGGCCAGGTCTTCGCCCGCCGCTGGACCGAGCGGCTCGGCGACGTCGAACGGCTCACCGCGCTCTGGCCCGACTACCCGCGCATCCCGCACCGGGTCGACGGCGAACTGCTCCGCTACGCCGCCCGGTTCGGCCTGCTCGCGCACAAGGACGACCAGATCGACGAGCACGACCGGTACGCCATCCGGGCCGGCTTCTGGAAGGAGCTGTCCGGCCGGGTCCCCGGCGGGGACCTGGTGGTGGAGGACTAGCGCCCGGCGGAGGGCCAGGCCCTGGCGGGCGACGCGGGCCGTACCGGTTGCGGGGGAACGGGCCCCCTTGTCCGGTTCGCGGGCTCCACGGCGTAAAGTCTTCGCTCGTGGACGAGACGGCCGGGCGGGCGCCCCAGGAGACCTCGCCGTGCTGTGCCGTACGCGACCTGGTCAAGACGTACCGCTCCGGGCGCGGCGGCCCCATCGCCCCGATCCGGGCGAACGACGGCATCACGCTGACCGTCCGGCAGGGCGAGATCTTCGGGCTGCTCGGACCCAACGGCGCCGGCAAGTCCACCCTGGTCCGCCAGCTCACCGGACTGCTGCGCCCCGACTCCGGCTCCGTCGAGATCCTCGGCCACGACGTCGTCCGCCACCCCGAGCGGGCCGCCCGGCTGCTCGGCTACCTCGGCCAGGAGTCGACCGCGCTGGACGAGCTGACCGTCGCGCTCGCCGCCGAGACCACCGGCCGGCTGCGCGGCCTCGGCCGGGCACAGGCCCGGGCCGCCGCCGACGAGGTGCTCACCGAGCTGGCCCTGGAGCCGCTCGCCCACCGGCCGCTCGCCAAGCTCTCCGGCGGCCAGCGCCGGCTCGCCTGCTTCGCCGCCACCCTGGTCGGGGACCGGCCGCTGCTCGTCCTGGACGAGCCGACCACCGGCATGGACCCGGTCGCCCGGCGCGCGGTCTGGAGCGCTGTCGAGCGGCGCCGGGCCGAGCGGCGGACCACCGTGCTGCTGGTCACCCACAACGTGATCGAGGCGGAGACCGTGCTGGACCGCGTCGCGGTGATCGACGAGGGCCGGGTGATCGCCTGCGACACGCCCGGCGGGCTCAAGGCGCTGGTCGACGGCGACGTCCGGCTCGACCTGGTCTGGCGGGACGAGGCGCCGCTGGCGGTGCCCGCCGTCGCGGCCCTGGCCGAACGGGCCGAGCGCACGGGCCGCCGCTGGACCGTGCGCACCACCCCCGAGCAGGCCCGCGAACTGGTCGCCGCCGTCACCACCGGCCCGGCCTTCGCCGCCCTGGACGACTTCACCCTGGCCACCCCGAGCCTTGAGGACGCCTACCTCAAGCTGGGCGGCCGCCATGGAGGACTGGCCAAGTGACGCTGCTCTCCGCGCCGCCGCAGACCGTTCCGGCCGAGGACGCCGGGCCCGCCCCGCTGGCCCCCGCCGCCCGGCTGCTGCCCGCGCTGGCCGCCGTCTACCGGGCGCAGCTGGCCCGCGCCAAGGTGGCCCGCATCCCGCTGCTGTTCGTGGCCACCTTCCAGTCGCTCGGCATCCTGGTGATGATGCGCGGCGTCGTGGACGCCGGGCAGACCCCGGCCGCGCGCTCGGTGGTGGCCGGCTCCAGCGTGCTGGTGGTCGCCTTCGTCGCGCTCAACCTGCTCGCCCAGTACTTCGGCCGGCTGCGGGCCACCGGCGGCCTCGACCACTACGCCACGCTGCCCGTCCCCGCCGCCTCCGTGGTGCTCGGCACGGCCGCCGCGTACGCCTCGTTCACGCTGCCCGGCGCGCTGGTGACGGCCGCCGTGGGGGCCGTGATGTTCGGGCTGCCGCTGGGGCAGCTCTGGGTGCTTCTCGCCGTGGTGCCGCTGGCCGGTGCGGCGCTCTCCGGGATCGGCGCGGCCTTCGGGCTGCTCGCGCCGAAGCAGGAGATCGCCACCATGCTGGGGCAGCTCGGCATGTCCGCGGCGCTGCTGCTGGGCGTGCTCCCGGTGGACCACCTGCCGCAGCCGGTGCTCTGGCTGCGTGACCTGATGCCCTCCACGTACGGCGTCGAGGCCTTCGCCCGGAGCTTCGCGGCCGACCCGGACTGGGCGGCGGTGGCGGGTGACCTCGCGGTCTGCGCCGGGGTGGGCGTGGCGTCGCTGGCCGTCGCCACCTGGGCGTACCGGCGGGCCACCACCCGGTAGGGCGCCGCGGGGCCGGCGTCCGCGGTGCGGGTGGCGGGTCCGTTCGGGCGGCCGTCGTGAAACGATGGGCCCGTGACCGTACCGAACACACCTCCGGATCCTCTGCGCGCGGCCGCGGGCACCGACGCGGACACCACCGGCCAGGGCCCGGCCGCCGCCCCGGACCCGTACGCGCCGCCGCCGGCGCCGGGCTCCGCGGGCGTCCCGCCCCTGCCGGGCGGCGTGCTCGCCGGGCCGCCGCGCCGGCCCGCGCTGGAGCGGCTGCGGCCGGAGCTGAAGGTCGGTGCGATCACACTGCTGGTCTGCCTGGTGCTGGGCGTGGTGATGGCCGGGCTCTGGGCCTGGCTGGCGCCCAAGGTGCCGCTGGTGGTCGACGGCAACAAGATCCTCTACGCCGACCCGGAGGGCGAGCAGCGGGCCGGCGCCGACAGCGTCTTCGTGCTGATCGGGCTGGGCATGGGCATCCTGACCGCGCTCGGGGCCTTCCTGGTCACCCGCCGCCGCGGTGGCGGGATCGCGGTCGCGGTCGGCCTCGCCGTCGGCGGCCTGCTGGCCTCGCTGGGCGCCTGGTCGCTGGGCCGCCGGCTCGGCCCCGGCAGCGACCTGGTCGCGGAGGCCCGGCGGGTCGGCAACGGCGGGCACTTCAACGCCGACATCGACCTCGGGGCGTACGGGGCGCTGCTGGCCTGGCCGATGGCGGCGATGGTGGTGCTGCTGGCGCTCTCGGCGGCGTTCGGAAAGCGCGAGGAGGATCCGCCGCCGTACTGGGCCGGGCCCTACGGCGCGCCGCAGCCGCAGGACGATGCGGTCCTGCGCCAGGACGATGCGGCCCCGCGCCACGACGATGCGGCTCCGCGCCACGACGGGGCGGCTCCGCGGCAGGAGGGCTGAGGTCCCGGCGCCGGGCGGCGGGCCCTCAGCCCGGCGCCGTCGCCTGGGCGGCGACCAGCTCGCGGTAGGGCGGGCAGCGTTGGAGCAGGGTGCGGTGGTCCGCGGCGTCGACGACGGTGCCGTCGCGCATCATGATGACGTGCTCGGCGTGCTGGACCGTGGACAGCCGGTGGGCGACCACGATCACGGCGCGCGAGGCGGACAGGCCGGCCACCACGCTGCGGAACCGCTGTTCGTTGATGCCGTCGAGCTGGCTGGTGGGCTCGTCCAGCAGGACGATGTCGGCGTCGGAGAGCAGCGCGCGGGCCAGTGCCATGCGCTGCCGCTGGCCGCCGGAGAGGTCGGTCTCGCGGCCGAGCGGCGTGTCCAGCCCCTGCGGCAGCCGCGCTATGTCCTCGGTGAGGCCGACGGCGTCCAGCGCCGCCGCGAGCTCCTCCTCGCCGGCCTGGTCGGCCCGGCCGAGCTGGAGGTTCTCCCGGGCGGTGGCCTCCAGCAGGGTGAACGCCTGGTCGACGTAGGCGACCCGGGCGCGCAGGGCGTCCAGGGGCCAGTGCCGGGAGTCGTGGCCGAGCACCGAGATGGAACCGGAGGAGGGCCGCACGAAGCGGTCGATCAGCGCGAGCGCGGTGCTCTTCCCCGCGCCGGAGGGCCCCACCACGGCCGTGAGGCCGGTGCGGGCCGTGCTGAAGGAGATGTCCCGCAGCGCGGCGCGGCGCGCCCCCGCGTGGGTGTACGAGACGGACCGGAAGATCACGGCGGGGGCGTCCCGGAGCGGGGTGGGAGCGGGCCGTTCGTCCTCCGGGCCGGCCTCCCCGGGCAGCTCCAGCAGCTCGTTGCAGCGGTCGCGGGCGGCCAGGCCCGCCTGGAGCCGGCCGGAGCCGGTGGCGAGGGTGCTGACCGAGGGGATCGTCTGCAGCAGGTAGAGCAGGAAGGCGGCGAAGGCGGCCACGTCGAGGTCGCCGGCCGCGAGCCTGGCGCCGCCGGTCAGGATCACGGCGATCATCGCGAACTGGTTGCCCAGGGCCAGCACGGCCGGCACCAGGGCGGTGAGCCGGGCGCCCTCCAGGGAGACGGTGCGCAGCTGCTCGGCGTCGGCCGCCAGCGCGCGGGCGGCGAACGGCTCGGCCCGCCAGGCCTTGACCGTGGTCAGTGCTTCGAGGTCGGCGGTGAACCGCTGGGCGATGCGCCCCACGGCGTCCTGCTGGCCCGCCACGTTGGTTCTCATCCGGCGCAGGATCAGCAGGACCAGCACCGCCAGGACGGCGAGGGAGAGCACGGTGACCACGGTGAGCACCCAGTCGATCCAGACCATCACCCCGAGGGTCGCCGCGACGGTCAGCACGGCCAGCGGCAGCTGGGCGGCGACCTCGACGACCTGGCGCAGCAGCAGCGCGTCGGAGGTGATCCGGGCGGCGAGCTCCCCGGTGCCCCGGGCCCGGACCACCGTGAGCGGCAGGTGCAGCGCGTGCTCCATGATGCGGGTCCGCAGGCGGTAGGCCAGCTGTTCGCCGAGCCGGGCGAGGAGGAACCCGGAGAGCGCCTGGGCGAGTGCGCCGCCGACGGCGGCGGCGCACATCAGCAGGACGTCGGGGGTCAGCGGCCGGTGTGCGGCGAAGTCGGTGACGATCTCCCGGACGAGCAGCGGCAGGGCCAGCGCGGCGGCCGTGGCGGCCAGCGCGAGCACCAGCGCGGCGGCGAGCCGGAGCGGGTCGGCGGCGAGTTCGTCGCGGAGCCGGATCGCGCCCGGGGCCCCGGGGGCGGTGGGAGGCGGCTGGTCGGCCACGGGGAGCCTTTCTGGTGATGGGTCGGACCGTGCCGCCGCCGGGGCCGTACGTGGCGTGCACCCCGGCGCGGCCGTCCCCGGTCGCGTGGCCGGGCGGGGCGGGGGGGGGCGGGGGGGGGGGCCCCGCCCCCGCCGGGGGGGGGGGGGGGGGGTGGGCC
>NZ_JBHJUK010000008.1:0-133709 GCF_042266225.1 Kitasatospora sp. NPDC056181 | reverse complement strand
GGCCCCCCGGGGTCGGCCCTCCCCGCGGGGGCCCGGCCCCCCCCCCTCGGGGCCGGGGCCCGCCGGGTGTTCAGATCAGGTCACTCACCGAGGGCGGCAACGGCGCCGCCCGCCGGAAGTCGACCGCCTGCTTGAGCAGGGCGGCCAGGCGCTGGTCGACCAGGCCGGGGCGCTCCAGCATCACCAGGTGGCCCGCGTCCTCGACCAGGACCAGTTCGGCTCCGGGCAGCCGCTCGGCCATCGCCTCGCTGTGGCCGGGCGGGGTCAGCAGGTCCTTGGTCCCGGCCAGCACCAACGTGGGGATGCCGCGCAGGGCGGCCAGTGCGGCGGACTTCTCGTGCGCCCCGAAGACCGGGTAGAACTCGGCGACCACGTCGATCGGGGTGGCGTCCAACAGCTGCTCGGCGAACCGGACCACGCCCGGGTCGACGTCCTTGCCGCCGAAGGAGAACTTCCGGTAGAAGACGGCGCTGACGTCCGCGCCCATCCGACGGGTCGCCTCCACCAGCTCGACCTGCCGGCCGAGCAGCTTCATCACACCCGGCGCGACCTTCTTGAACAGCCGGGCCCCGGCCGCCGGCAGGCCGAGGGTGACGGCGTCCCAGTCCCCCGCGAGGGTTCCGATCAGGGCGACCGCGGCGACCCGCTCCCGGAACAGCTCCGGGTGCTGGTCGGCCAGCGCCATCACCGTCATGCCACCCATCGAGTGGCCGACCAGGACCAGCGGCCCGGTCGGTGCGACGGCGTCGATCACGGCCTTGAGGTCCCCGCCCAGCTGGTCGATGCTCGCGGGTTCGCCGGCCAGGTACGAGCGGGAGCGCTCGGAACGGCCGTGGCTGCGCTGGTCCCAGAAGACCAGGCGCATGCCCTCCCGCAGGGCGGCGCGCTGGAAGTGCCAGCTGTCCTGGTTGAGGCAGTAACCGTGGCAGAAGACCACGGTCAGGGGCTCGGTGCCGGCGGCACCGGGCGAGTCCGGGGCATCGGCGGCGGCTGTGGCGGCTGTGGCGGCAGTCGCTGCTGCCGCGGCCGCGAGGCCGGGGCGGCGGCCGGCCCGGACGAGGGCGCCGGAGCCGCCGAGCAGACCCGGCAGGCCGGTGCGGTCCACCGTGCCACCGGCGTCAGGCGTATCGGGGATGTCCGCGGCGTCCGGGATGTCCGGGGCGTCCGTGCGTCGGCGGGTGAGCCGGCCTCGCCGGACCACCGCCGTGGGCTCCGGCCTGGTTTCCACGCCGACTGCCGTGCCTACTGCCGTACGCGTCTCCCCGCCCGTCTCCGGGCCGGCTTCCGGCCCGGTCGGCGCGGGGCGCAGCCGGACGGACTCGGGCCAGCCCGTGCCGTCCAGCTCTACGTACAGCTCGGTACCGTCGGCGGCGGTCACCGTGCAGGGGCGTCCACGCAGCGAGCCGTACGGGGCGTTGGCGTCCAGTTCTGCGCGGGCCCGGCGGCGGGTGGCCCGGCCGACCGTCAGCCGCTCGATCGCCACACCGGCGGCCGCACCGGCCGCGACCACGCCGACCGAGATGCCGATCAGACCCGCCCGGCTCACCCCGGACGCCGCGCCGGCGGCCTTGGCCACCGCCGCCACCGGACCGGAGCCGGGCTCCTCGCTCATGCGCGCGGGCCCTCGGCAAACCGGCCGTCACCGTGGACGCGCAACAGGTCCATGGCGAGCCGGTCCACCGTCAGCGGGTCCACGGCGAGCCGGCCCCCGGCCAACCGGTCCACCGCGAGCGGGTCCTCGGCGATGCCTCCGACGTAGCGGCGCGGCACCCGGGCGCCGATCCTGGTCACGATCTCGTACGAGATGGTGCCGCAGGCGCGGCCCCAGTCCTCGGCGGTCGGCTCGCCCTGCTCGCCGTTGCCGAACAGCAGCACCTCGTCGCCGACCGCCGGGGTGTCCCCGCCGAGGTCGACGACGAACTGGTCCATCGCCACCCGGCCCGCCACGGTCCGCCACTTGCCCGCGATCTGCACCGGGCCGGTCCCGCTGGCGTGCCGGGGGATGCCGTCGCCGTAGCCGACCGGGACGAGGCCCAGCGTGGTCGGGCCCGGCGTCGTGTAGTGGTGGCCGTAGCTGACCCCGTGCCCGCCCGGGACGTGCTTGACCAGCGCCAGCCGGGCGGTCAGCGCCATCACCGGGCGCAGGCCGAAGTCCGCGGGCGTGCCGACCTCCGGGACGGGCGACAGCCCGTACATGGCCAGGCCGGTGCGCACCATGTCGTAGTGCGACTGCGGGAGCAGCAGGGAGGCCGGCGAGTTCGCGAGGTGCCGGACCTCGGGGCGCAGCCCGGCCGTCTCGGCGACGTTCAGGGCCTCGCGGTAGGAGTCCAGCTGGGCCTGGATGGACGGGTGTCCGGGCTCGTCGGCGGCCGCGAAGTGCGACCAGATGCCGACCACCGTGAGCAGGCCCTCCGCCTCGGCATGCCGGGCGGCGGCGACCAGCTCGGGCCAGTCGTGCGGCTGGCAGCCGTTGCGGCCGAGACCGGTGTCGGCCTTCAGGTGCACCCGGGCCGCGACGCCGGTCGTCCGGACGGCGGCCAGCAGCTCGTCCAGCGCCCACTGTCCGCTGATGGAGACGTCGACATCGGCGAGCAGCGCCTCGCGCCAGGGACCACCGGGCGTCCAGAGCCAGCAGAGGATGCGGGCCTGGTCCGGGCGGATGCCGGCAGCGCGCAGCGCCAGCGCCTCCTGCGGGAGCGCCGTGCCGATCCAGCCGATCCCTGCGGCGACCGCCTCGCGGGCACACCGGACCGCGCCGTGGCCATAGGCGTCCGCCTTGACCGCGGCCATCACCGCTGCCCCGCCCACGCGCTCGCGCAGCGCGGCCAGGTTGCCACGCAGGGCAGCCAGATCAATGGTCGCCTCGGCCGGTACGCCGTCGGTGAGGGTGGCCGTGCCGGTCGTCTTCGCAGTTGTCATCAGGGTCAGTCTCCCAGACGTCCCGGAGTCCTCGCCGAACGGCCCGTCGGCGCGGCGGCCCCCACGCCCCACCCCGCTGTTCTGGACGCCCACGTATCACCGCTGGTTGCACCCCCGCGGAGTGGAAAGTCGGACCGACCGACTTCCTACTCCGGTCCCCAGCCCGATCCCCACGCCGGCCGGCCGTCGACCGGCCGCGCGGGAGACTATGTAGACCGGTCTACAGATGCCTGCCCCGGGGAGGCGCAACGCCTGACCGCCCGCCGCACCCGCACCGCACCGCACCGCACCGCACCGCACCAAAAGTCGGCCCCGCCGACTTCCCACTCCGCCCGGCAGCCGACCGCCGCCCCACTCGCACCGGAACTATGTAGACCGGTCTACAGATGCCCACCCCGGGAAGCCCGACGCCTCCCCGCACGCGCACCCGCCCCGCACCCGCCCCACACCAAAAGTCGGCCCCGCCGACTTCCCACTCCGACCAGCCCCGCCGCAAGACACCGCAGAGCCAGGATTATGCAGACCGGTCTACAGACTCCACACCCCACCAACCAGGAACTATGTAGACCGGTCGGTCTATTCGCCCGTGCTCCCCGCCGAGGCCCGTACGTCGCGCCACACCACCGGGAGCGCGGCGGCGACCTGCAACGCCGTGACCGGTGCCCCCGGGGCGCCGGCCGCATGCCGGCCGGCGAGGCCGTGCAGGTAGGCGGCCACCGAGGCGGCGTCCAGAGCGGGCAGGCCGGCCGCGAGCAGGGAACCGGCCAGGCCGGCGAGCACGTCGCCGCTGCCCGCCGTGGCCAGCCACGAGGTACCGGTCGGGTTGACCCGCACCACCCCGCCCGGGTCGGCGACCACCGTGGTGGAGCCCTTCAGCAGCACCGTCGCCCGGTACGCCGAGGCGAGCCGACGCGCGGTGGTCAACCGGGCGGCGGCCAGGTCGTCGGCGGCCGGCGGGGTGGTGCCGTACACCCCGGCCAGCAGCCGCGCCGCCTCGCCCGTGTGCGGGGTGAGCAGCGTGGGAGCCGTCCGCCCGGCGAGCGCGTCCGGGCCGAGCCGGCCCAGCTCGGTGAGGCCGTCCGCGTCCACCAGCACCGGCACGTCGCTCGCCAGCGCCTCGGCGAGGGCCTGCCGCGCCCCCTCGCCGCCGCCGGGGCCGACCACCCAGGCCTGCACCCGCCCGGCGCCGGCCGGTCCGCCCTCGGTGACCAGCGCCTCCGGGAAGCGCCGCACCACCTCCTCGGCCGCCGTCCCGACGTACCGCACCGCACCCGCGCCGCCGTGCAGCGCCCCGGCGACCGCGAGCAGCGCCGCCCCCGGGTACGTCGCCGAGCCTGCCGCGACCCCGACGACGCCGCGCCGGTACTTGTCGCTCTCCGCCCCGGGCTCCGGCAGCAGCGCCCCCACCTCGGCGTGCTGCAACGCCTCCACCCCGGCCGGCGGCAGGTCCAGCCCGATCCCCACCAGCTGCACGGCCCCCGCGTACGCGGCGCCCGGGTCGATCAGCAGCCCCGGCTTGTACGTTCCGAAGCAGACCGTGACGTCCGCCCGCAGTGCCACGCCCGCCACCTCGCCGGTGTCGGCGTCCACCCCGCTGGGCACGTCCACGGCCACCACCACGCCGCGCCGCGCGGCCCGCGCGTAGGGCTGCGCCTCCGGACGCAGGCCGCCCTGCCCGCCGATGCCGACGATGCCGTCCAGCACCAGGTCCGCGCACGAGAAGTCGGCCAGGCCGACTTCCTGTTCCGACACGACTCGCCCGTGTGCCGCCCGAAGGGCGGCCAGACCTCCCGCGTGGGCGCGCGCCGGGGAGAGCAGCACGGCCGTCACACGCGCACCGCGCCGGGCCAGAGCCGCACCGGCGTACAGGGCGTCACCCCCGTTGTCGCCGCTGCCCGCGAGCACCACCACCCGGCTGCCGTAGACCCGGCCGCGACGGCGCGTCAGCAGCCGGGCGCAGGTGGCGGCGAGACCGGCGGCGGCCCGCTGCATCAGGGTCCCCTCCGGCAGGCGGGCCATCAGTTCGGCCTCGGCGACCCGGACCTCTTCGACACGGTGAGCGCGGCGCATGCAAAAGCCCTTAACCCTCGGCGATGACTACCGCCGACGCTACGCCCGCATCGTGGCTGAGCGACACGTGCCACGAGCCGACGCCGAGTTCGGCCGCCCGGGCGGCCACCGTCCCCCGCACCCGCAGCTCCGGCCGGCCGGAGTCGGCGGTCACCACCTCGGCGTCCGTCCAGTGCAGCCCGCCCGGCGCGCCGAGCGCCTTGGCCAGCGCCTCCTTGGCCGCGAACCGCGCCGCCAGCGAGGCCGCGCCCCGCCGCTCCCCCGACGGCAGCCGCAGCTCCCCCGGTGTGAACAGCCGCTCCGCCATCCCCGGCGTGCGCTCCAGCGCGGCCCCGAACCGGTCGATGGCGGCCACGTCGATCCCGACCCCGATGATCACCTGCTGCTCCTCCGGCTTTGCGGGACACTTTCGAGTGACAACCACTTCGATCCCCCACCGGTGTCGGTCCGTAGGCCTACCGTGTCGCTCGCAAGGCAGACAGGTGCACGGACCAGCAGGAGGGAGAAGGGCCATGGTCGCCATGCCGGCCGTCGAGCGTCCGCTGGACCAGGACAACCTCCTCCAGGCATTCCTGGAGCTGGACACGCCGCCCGGGTTCAAGGCCGAGCTGGTCGAAGGGGAGATCGTCGTGACGCCGCCGCCGGACGGCTCGCACGAGACCGCGTTCTCGCTGCTCAACAGGCAGTTCATGCGGAAGGCCGAGGTCGAGTTCGATCTCTCGGGGAACAAGGGGCTGATCACCCCCAAGGGCCGGTTTGTCCCCGACGGCACGATCGCCCCGGTCGGCCACTTCGAGAACGCCGGCTCCTGGGCGGACGCCGCCGGTGTCCTGCTGGTCTTCGAGGTGACGTCGACCAACCCGGTCAAGGACCGCACGGCCAAGAGGCACGGCTACGCCGCCGCCGGCGTCCCCTGCTACCTGCTGGTCGACCGCAGCGAAGCCAAGGCCACCCTGTTCACCGACCCGGAGGGCGAGGACTACACCGCCCACAGCCAGGTCGACTTCGGCAAGCCGCTCGACCTGCCCGCCCCCTTCTCCTTCACCCTCGACACCGGGCCCCTGCGGTAGGACCACCCGGCCCCTGCGGCAGAGCACAACGCAAAACCGGACTCCTGCGGCAGAGCGCAGCCCCACACCGGACCTCTACGGCAGGCGCAACGCAACACCCGACCCCTACCGCAGGGCCCAACACCGGACCCCTGCGGCAGGGCGCAACCACCGCAGGGGCCCGGCACCGGCTACTACTCGACGGTGACCGACTTCGCCAGGTTGCGCGGCTGGTCCACCTCGTGGCCCTTGGCCGTGGCCAGCTCGCAGGCGAAGACCTGCAGCGGCACGGTGGAGACCAGCGGCTGGAGCAGGGTCGGCGTCGCCGGGATGCGGATCAGGTGGTCCGCGTACGGCACGACCGCCTCGTCGCCCTCCTCCGCGATCACGATCGTGCGGGCGCCACGGGCCCGGATCTCCTGGATGTTGGAGACGATCTTGTCGTGCAGGATCGACCGTCCGCGCGGCGAGGGAACGACCACCACGACCGGCAGCCCCTCCTCGATCAGCGCGATCGGCCCGTGCTTCAGCTCGCCCGCCGCGAAGCCCTCGGCGTGCATGTACGCCAGCTCCTTGAGCTTGAGCGCACCCTCCAGGGCGACCGGGAAGCCGACGTGCCGGCCCAGGAACAGCACCGAACGGGCGTCCGCCAGGGAGCGGGCCAGCTCGCGCACCGGCTCCATGGTCTCCAGCACCTGCTCGACCTGCTTCGGCGCGTCACCCAGCTCGCGGATGATCGTGAAGATCTCGTCGCCCCACTTGGTGCCGCGCACCTGGCCCAGGTAGAGGGCGACCAGGTAGCAGGCCACCAGCTGGGTCAGGAACGCCTTGGTGGAGGCGACGGCGACCTCGGGGCCCGCGTGCGTGTACAGCACCGCGTCCGACTCGCGCGGGATGGTGGAGCCGTTGGTGTTGCAGATCGCCAGCACCTTGGCGCCCTGCTCGCGCGCGTGCCGCAGCGCCATCAGGGTGTCCATGGTCTCGCCGGACTGCGAGATCGCGATGACCAGCGTGCCCGGGCCCATGATCGGGTCGCGGTAGCGGAACTCGGAGGCGACCTCGACCTCGCACGGGATGCGGGTCCAGTGCTCGATCGCGTACTTGGCGATCATGCCCGCGTGGAACGCGGTGCCACAGGCGACGATGACGACCTTGTCGACCGAGCGCAGGTCGGCGTCGGAGATCCGCAGCTCGTCCAGGGTGAGCCGGCCGTCGGTGCCGATCCGGCCGAGCAGGGTGTCGGCGACGGCCTTCGGCTGCTCGGCGATCTCCTTGAGCATGAAGTAGTCGTAGCCGCCCTTCTCGGCGGCCGAGGCGTCCCAGTCCACGTGGTACTCGCGCACGTCGGCGGGGGTGCCGTCGAAGTTGGTCACCGTGACGCCTTCGCGGCGCAGCTCGACGACCTGGTCCTGGCCCAGCTCGATGGCCTCGCGGGTGTGCGCGATGAACGCGGCGACGTCCGAGGCGAGGAAGTTCTCGCCCTCGCCGCGCCCGACCACCAGGGGCGAGTTGCGGCGGGCGCCGACCACGACGTCCGGCGCGTCGGCGTGCACGGCGACGAGGGTGAAGGCGCCGTCCAGCCGGCGGCAGACCACCCGCATGGCCTCGGCCAGGTCGCCCTCGTACACCTCGCCCAGCAGGTGCGCCACGACCTCGGTGTCGGTCTCCGAGCGCAGCGTGTGGCCGCGCTCGGCCAGCTCGGCCCGCAGCTGGGCGAAGTTCTCGATGATGCCGTTGTGCACCACCGCGACCCGGGCGGCGTCGTCCAGGTGGGGGTGGGCGTTGGCGTCCGTCGGGCCGCCGTGGGTGGCCCAGCGGGTGTGGCCGATGCCGGTGGTGCCGCCGGGGAGAGGGGTCTCGGCGAGCGACTTCTGCAGGTTGGCGAGCTTGCCCGCCCGCTTGTCGGTGGCCAGGCTCCACTGCCCGTCGGAGCCCTGCACCTGCACCGCGACACCGGCCGAGTCGTAGCCCCGGTACTCCAGGCGCTGCAGGCCTGCGATTACTACATCAAGGGCGGGCTGAGCGCCCACATATCCAACGATTCCGCACATGCGTGCCAGCATAAGGGCGCCCAGGACGCCCTCATCCCACGCTCCACCCACAGCGCGTGACCGACACCACAGCCACCGTGAACGCCGCTACGGCCCACAATGGAGCATGTGCTGACCGAACTCTGTACGCGGGGCGCCGCCACGCCCGGCCCGTCACCGTCCCCCTACGTGGACCTCAGCCGGGCGGAGTGGAGCGCGCTGCGCGAGCGTACGCCGCTGCCGTTGACCGCCGAGGAGGTGGAACGGCTGCGCGGCCTGGGCACCGCCCTCGACCTGGACGAGGTCCGCGACGTCTACCTGCCGCTGTCCCGGCTGCTGAACCTCTACATCCACGCGACGCACGACCTTCGCGGCGCGCTGGGCACCTTCCTGGACACGCCGGACACCGAGCGCACCCGCACGCCGTTCATCATCGGCGTGGCCGGCTCGGTCGCGGTCGGCAAGTCCACCACCGCCCGCCTGCTCCAAGCGCTGCTGGCCCGCTGGCCCGAGCACCCCCGGGTCGAGCTGGTCACCACCGACGGCTTCCTGCTGCCCAACGCCGAGCTGCGCCGGCGCGGCCTGATGGCGCGCAAGGGGTTCCCCGAGTCGTACGACCGCCGCGCGCTGATGCGGTTCGTGGCGGACGTGAAGGCCGGCAAGGAGCGGGTGACCGCCCCGGTCTACTCGCACCTCGTGTACGACATCGTGCAGGGCGAGCGGCTCACCGTGGAGCGCCCGGACATCCTGATCGTCGAGGGCCTGAACGTGCTCCAGCCGGCCCTGCCCGGCACCGACGGCCGGACCCGCCTCGCCGTCGCGGACTACTTCGACTTCTCGATCTACGTCGACGCCCGTACCGACGACATCGAGAGCTGGTACCTCTCCCGCTTCAAGAAGCTGCGCGACACCGCCTTCCAGGACCCGAACTCCTACTTCCGCCGGTTCACCGAGGTGCCGGAGGAGGAGGCGATGGAGTACGGCCGCCAGGTCTGGCGCACCATCAACAAGCCCAACCTGCTGGAGAACGTGCTGCCCACCCGCGGCCGCGCCACCCTGATCCTGCAGAAGGGCCCGGACCACAAGGTCCGCCGCGCCCTGCTGCGCAAGCTCTGACGGAACGCCGGAAGGCCCCCGCCGTGAACCACGGCGGGGGCCTTCGCGCTTGACCGGCGGTCAGCCCAGGTGGGTCCGGACGGCCTCGGCCAGCCGCTCGGCGACGGCCTTGGCCTGCACCTGGTCGGCGGCCTCCACCATCACCCGGACCAGCGGCTCGGTGCCGGACGGGCGCAGCAGCACCCGGCCGGTGGAGCCCAGCTCGGCCTCGGCCTCGGCGACCGCGGCGGCCAGCTCCTGACTGCTCTTCACCCGGCTCTTGTCGACGCCCTTGACGTTGATCAGCAGCTGCGGGAGCCGGGTCATCACGGCGGCCAGGTCGGCCAGCGGCTGCTTGGTCGCGGCCAGCCGGGCGCCCAGCATGAGGCCGGTCAGGGTGCCGTCGCCGGTGGTGGCGTGGTCCAGCAGGATGACGTGGCCGGACTGCTCGCCGCCCAGCGCGAAGCCGTGCTCCTTCATCGCCTCCAGCACGTAGCGGTCACCGACCGCCGTCTGCACCAGCTCGATGCCCTCGCGCTCCATCGCCAGCTTGAAGCCCAGGTTGGACATCACGGTGGCGACGGCGGTGTTGCCGCGCAGCGTGCCGGCCTCCTTCATGGCGACGGCCAGGATCGCGATGATCTGGTCGCCGTCGACCTCGTTGCCGTCCGCGTCGGCGGCCAGGCAGCGGTCGGCGTCGCCGTCGAGCGCGATGCCGAGGTCGGCCCGGTACTCCTTCATGGCGGAGCGCAGCCGGTCCAGGTGGGTGGAGCCGACACCGTCGTTGATGTTGAGGCCGGTGGGCTCGGCCCCCAGGGTGTGGACGACCTCGGCGCCGGCCCGGGCGAAGGCCTCGGGGGCGACGTACGCGGCCGCGCCGTGGGCGCCGTCGATGACGACCCGGATGCCGTCCAGGCGGTTGGGCAGCACGCCGATCAGGTGGGCGACGTACTTGTCGAAGCCCTCGGTGTACTCGCGGACCCGGCCGACGGCGGCGCCGGTCGGGCGCTTCCACTCGTCGCTGCCGACGGAGTACGTCCGGTAGTGCGTCTCGATCGCGTCCTCGATGCGGTCGTCCAGCTTGTGGCCGCCGCGGGCGAGGAACTTGATGCCGTTGTCCGGCATGGCGTTGTGGCTGGCCGAGAGCATGACGCCGAAGTCGGCGCCGAGCGCGCCGGTGAGGTACGCGACCGCCGGGGTGGGGAGCACACCGACCCGCAGCACGTCGACGCCCGCGCTGGCCAGGCCGGCGATGACCGCGGCCTCCAGGAACTCGCCCGAGGCCCGGGGATCGCGGCCGACGACCGCGACCGGCCGGTGGCCGTCGAAGGCCCCCGCCTCACCGAGTACGTGCGCCGCCGCGACCGACAGCCCGAGCGCCAGCTCGGCCGTCAGCCCCTCGTTGGCCACACCGCGTACGCCGTCCGTACCGAAGAGTCGTCCCACAGTCCCGTCCTCCATCGCTGCTGCCGGCAGTGCCCGGCAGTGAATCCGATCGCTCCCCGGCCTCCGCACCGTGGCCGGGGAGCACGACGCCCCGGAGTACACGGGGTACTCCGGGGCGTGAGAGCGCAACCAGGGGTGTGACCACCAGGGCGGTACACACCCCTGGGGCGCAATTAGCGCTTGCTGTACTGCGGCGCCTTGCGGGCCTTCTTCAGACCGGCCTTCTTGCGCTCGACGGCACGGGCGTCACGCATCAGGAAGCCGGCCTTCTTGAGGGCGGCGCGGTTGTTGTCCACGTCGGCCTCGTTCAGGGCACGGGCGACGCCGAGGCGCAGCGCGTAGGCCTGACCGGAGGTGCCGCCACCCGAGATGCGGGCGACGACGTCGTAACGACCGTCGAGCTCCAGCAGCTTGAAGGGCTCGTTCACGGTCTGCTGGTGCACCTTGTTGGGGAAGTAGTTCTCCAGGGTGCGACCGTTGATCTTCCAGACGCCGGTGCCGGGGACGATGCGCACGCGGGCGATCGCCTCCTTGCGACGGCCAAGGCCGGCGCCGGGGACGGCCTCGCCGAAGCGACCGGCCAGCGACTCGGAGGTGTAGCTCTCCTCGGAGGTGTACTCGCCCTCGACGACGGTCTCGTCGAAGTCGACCTCAAGGGTTTCAGTGGTCTCGGCCACGGGGTTCCTCAGCTCTTTTCAGTGTTGGGGGGCTAGGTGGCCGGAGTTACTGCGCGACCTGGGTGATCTCGAACGGCACCGGCTGCTGGGCAGCGTGCGGGTGCTGGTCGCCCGAGTAGACCTTCAGCTTCGAGAGCATCTGGCGACCCAGGGAGTTCTTGGGGATCATGCCCTTGATGGCCTTCTCGACGGCCTTCTCCGGGTTGTTCGCCAGGAGGTCGTCGTAGCGGACCGAGCGGAGACCGCCCGGGAAACCGCTGTGGCGGTAGGCCAGCTTCTGGGTCTTCTTGTTACCCGACAGGTGCACCTTGTCCGCGTTGATGATGATGACGAAGTCACCGGTGTCAACGTGCGGCGCGTAGATCGCCTTGTGCTTGCCCCGGAGGAGGTTGGCGGCCTGGGAGGCCAGGCGGCCGAGCACGACGTCGGTCGCGTCGATGACGTGCCACTGACGCTGGACGTCGCCGGGCTTGGGGCTGTACGTACGCACGGTCGTAGCCTCTGCTTTTCAGTGAGTGAGTCCTGACAGGAGCACCCGGTCGAGGGCATCAGCCTGGCCGCCTTGGACGCAATTCAAGGGGGGCCGCTGGGTCGCCGACCTGGTATCTCCGGCGTACCGACCTCTCACGTGAGATAGAGCGAGCCAATACGCACAACAAGCACCCAGCCTACCGGGCCACCCCGGGCGGGTCAAAAACGCTCAGCGGTCGCGCTCGACCCGGGTGACGTCCCAGACCGGCTCGGGCGACTCGTAGACCCGGCCGTCCGCGCCGAACACCAGGAATCGGTCGAAGGTCTTGGCGAACCAGCGGTCGTGCGTGACGCAGAGCACCGTGCCGTCGAACGCCTCCAGGCCCGCCTGGAGCGCCTCGGCGCTCTCCAGGTCCAGGTTGTCGGTCGGCTCGTCGAGCAACAGGGCCGTCACACCGGAGAGTTCGAGCTTCAGGATCATCAGCCGGGCCTGCTGTCCGCCGGACAGCGACTCGAACTTCTGCTCCTCCTGCCGGTCCAGCTCGTACCGGCGCAGCGCGCCCATGGCGGCGCCGCGGCTGAGCGCGTGCTCCTCCTCGACGATCGAGCGCACCGTCCGGCCGAACAGCTCCGGGTGGGCGTGGGTCTGCCGGAAATGGCCCGGTACGACCCGGGCGCCGAGCTTCCACGCGCCGGTGTGCGCGACCGTCTCGTCCCCGGCGAGCAGCCGCAGGAAGTGCGACTTCCCGGAGCCGTTGGAGCCCAGCACGCCGACCCGCTCGCCGTAGAAGACCTCCAGGTCGAACGGCTTCATCAGGCCGGTGAGCTCCAGGCGCTCCATGGTGAACGCGCGCACGCCCGTCCGGCCGCCCTTGAGGCGCATGGTGATGGTCTGCTCGCGCGGCGGCGTCTCCGGCGGGCCGGCGTCCTCGAACTTCTTCAGCCTGGTCTGGGCCGCGGAGTAGCGGGAGGCCATCTCGTGGCTGACCGAGGCGGCCTGGCGCAGGGTGACGACCAGCTTCTTCAGCTTGGCGTGCTCCTCGTCCCAGCGGCGGCGCAGCTCCTCGAAGCGCTCGAACCGGGCCTTGCGGGCGTCGTGGAAGGTGTCGAAGCCGCCGCCGTGCACCCAGACGCTGCTGCCGGCCGCGCCGGACTCGACGCTGATGATCTTCTCCGCCGTCCGGGAGAGCAGCTCGCGGTCGTGGGAGATGTACAGCACGGTCTTCGAAGTGGCCCGGATGGCCTCCTCCAGCCAGCGCTTGCCCGGGACGTCCAGGTAGTTGTCCGGCTCGTCCAGCAGCAGCACCTCTTCGGGGCCGCGCAGCAGCGCCTCCAGGACGAGGCGCTTCTGCTCGCCGCCGGAGAGGGTGTTCAGGCCGCGCCACTGGGCCTTGTCGAAGGGCATGCCGAGGGCCGCCATGGTGCAGACGTCCCAGTCGGTCTCGTAGTCGTAGCCGCCGACGTCGGCCCAGTCGGAGAGCGCCTGGGCGTACGCCATCTGCGTCTTCTCGTCGTCCTGGGCGATCATCGCCAGCTCGGCCGCGTCCACCGCGCGGGCCGCGACGGCGATCCGCTCCGGGGCGACGGAGACCAGCAGGTCGCGGACGGAGGCGTCGGCGGGCAGCGCGCCCGGCGTCTGCGCCTGGTCCTCGCGGCCGGTGGTGCCGACGAACTGGCGCATCACGCCGAGGCCGCCGCTGATGGTCACCGAGCCGCCGTGCGGCTGGATGTCGCCCGCGATCATGCGCAGCAGCGTGGTCTTGCCGGCGCCGTTGGCCCCCACCAGGGCGACCGCGGCGCCCTCGCCGACCCGGAAGGACGCGTCGTCGAACAGCACCCGCCCGTCCGGCAGGTAGTACTCAAGGTGCGAAATCTCGACGTGTCCCATGAGGGAGATTGTCCCAAGCCGCGGCCGTGGGCCAAAACGGATTACGGGCGGCCCGGCAGGGTCCTGATCCGACGGGCCAGCCGGCTGCGCTCGGCGAGCTGGTCGTCGGCCGGGTAGCCGACCTCCTCCAGCGTCAGCCCGTACGGCCGGATGACGTTGACCGCGGAGTTGCGCACCCCGCCGGCCAGCACCTCGCCGGGGAACTCCACCGGCCGGTGACCGTCGCCGACCAGCAGCATCGCGCCGACCAGTGCCCGCACCATGTTGTGGCAGAAGGCGTCCGCCCGTACGGTCGCGACCGCCAGCGAGCCCTCCTGCGAGGCGTAGGAATCCACCGGGACGCGGTCCCAGTGCAGCTCCAGCAGGGTGCGGATGGTGGTCGCGCCCTCGCGCTTCTTGCAGTAGGCGGCGAAGTCGTGCTCGCCCAGCAGCAGCGCGGCGGCCGCGTTCATCTTCTCGACGTCCAGCGGCCGGTCGTGCCAGAGCACGTGCCCGCGCAGCAGCGGGTCCACCCCGCCGGGGTGGTCGGCGACCCGGTAGGCGTACCGGCGCCAGATCGCGGAGAAGCGGGCGTCGAAGCCGGCCGGAGCCTCGCCGAGCCGGTAGATCCGGACGTCCCCGGGCAGCCGCCCGGCCAGCCGGCGCAGCAGCTTCTCCCGGTGCTCGGCCCACAGGGCTTCCGGCAGGTCGACGTGCGCGACCTGGCCGCGGGCGTGCACCCCGGCGTCGGTGCGGCCGGCCACGGTCAGCGGGTACAGCTCGGTGCTGCGGGTGACGATCTGCAGCGCGGTCTCGATCTCCTCCTGCACCGTCCGCCGCCCGCCGCGCTGGCGGGCCCAGCCGGAGAACTCGGCGCCCTGGTAGGCGAGGTCGAGCCGGACCCGGACGTACCCGTCCGCCGGACCGTCCTTCACCGGCGGCCGCTCGGCGCAATCGTTGACCACTGCTTCCCTCCCGGGACTGCTTCTTCTGCCCAAAACGGGGAACGGGCCCGCTCCCCCACGAATGGGAGGGCGGGCCCGCAACACCTGGAGGTGTCAGGCCTGCTCGGCGGCCTCGGCCTCGTCGGCCTTGGTCTCGACGGCGGCGGCCTCGTCGGCCTCCTTGACGGCGCGCTTGGTGGCGGCCTCGGCCTCGCCGACAGCGGTCTGCGCGACGGTCAGCGCCTCGACCAGCTCGATCACGGCCATCGGGGCGTTGTCGCCACGACGGGGACCGATCTTGGTGATGCGGGTGTAGCCACCCGGGCGGTTCTCGTAGCGCGGCGCGATCTCGGTGAAGAGGGTGTGCAGCACGGCGATGTCGGTGATCGTCTTGCGGACCAGGCGACGGTTGTGGATGTCGCCCTTCTTCGCCTTGGTGATCAGCTTCTCCGCCAGCGGGCGCAGGCGACGGGCCTTGGCCTCGGTGGTGGTGATGCGGCCGTACTGGAACAGCTCACGGGCCAGACCGGCGAGCAGCAGGGGCTCGTGGTGCGGGCCGCCGCCGAGGCGGGCACCCTTGGTGGGACGCGGCATGGAATTACTCCTCGAATCTCCGACTGCGGCCGTACCAGGTACCGCAACGGGCCTGTGGACACTGTGTCCGCAGGACTTTCATCGACCCACGGGAACGGCCGCCGAAGCGGCCGTTCCCACGGTTCAAACTCAGTACTGCTCGGTCTCCGCGTAACCCGCGTCGTCCAGGTCGTCGGCGCCGAAGGCGTCGGCCGCGGCGGTCGGGTCGAACCCGGGCGGGCTGTCCTTGAGGGCCAGGCCCATGCCGGCCAGCTTCGCCTTGACCTCGTCGATCGACTTCGCACCGAAGTTGCGGATGTCGAGCAGGTCGGCCTCGGAGCGGGCGACGAGCTCACCCACGGTGTGGATGCCCTCGCGCTTGAGGCAGTTGTACGACCGAACGGTGAGCTCCAGCTCCTCGATCGGCAGCGCCAGGTCGGCGGCCAGGGCGGCGTCCGTCGGGGACGGGCCCATGTCGATGCCCTCGGCGTCGATGTTCAGCTCGCGGGCGAGACCGAACAGCTCCACCAGGGTCTTGCCGGCCGAGGCCATGGCGTCACGCGGGCGCATGGCGGGCTTGGTCTCGACGTCGACGATCAGCTTGTCGAAGTCGGTCCGCTGCTCGACACGGGTGGCCTCGACCTTGTAGGTGACCTTCAGCACGGGGCTGTAGATCGAGTCGACCGGGATGCGGCCGATCTCCTGGCCGGAGGCCTTGTTCTGCACGGCGGAGACGTAGCCGCGACCGCGCTCGACGGTCAGCTCCATCTCCAGCTTGCCCTTGCCGTTCAGCGTGGCCAGGACCAGCTCGGGGTTGTGCACCTCGACACCGGCCGGCGGGGCGATGTCGGCGGCGGTGACCACACCCGGGCCCTGCTTGCGCAGGTACATCACGACCGGCTCGTCGTGCTCCGAGGAGACGACCAGCTGCTTGATGTTCAGGATGAGGTCGGTGACGTCCTCCTTGACGCCCGGCACGGTGGTGAACTCGTGCAGGACACCGTCGATGCGGATGCTGGTGACAGCAGCGCCGGGGATCGACGAGAGGAGGGTGCGGCGCAGGGAGTTGCCGAGGGTGTAACCGAAGCCCGGCTCCAGCGGCTCGATCACGAACCGCGAGCGGAACTCGTCGACGACCTCTTCGGTCAGCGAGGGGCGCTGAGCGATAAGCATGAGGGATGTTCCTCCAGTTGTCTTCGGCACCCACTATTTGATGCCGACAGGACCAAGCGTACGGGGTCCCGCCGGCAGCGACGAATCGCTGCGCGGGACCCCGTACGAGGTGTGAAGCAGGTACTGCGTGCCCGAAGGCGCTGCGTCAGACGCGGCGGCGCTTCGGCGGACGGCAGCCGTTGTGCGGGGTGGGGGTGACGTCCTGGATCGAGCCGACCTCCAGGCCGGTGGCCTGGAGCGAACGGATCGCGGTCTCGCGGCCGGAGCCCGGACCCTTGACGAAGACGTCAACCTTGCGCATGCCGTGCTCCTGCGCGCGACGGGCAGCGGCCTCGGCGGCCATCTGCGCGGCGAACGGGGTGGACTTGCGCGAGCCCTTGAAGCCGACGTGACCGGCGGAGGCCCAGGAGATCACGTTGCCCGCGGGGTCGGTGATCGAAACGATGGTGTTGTTGAACGTGCTCTTGATGTGCGCGTGGCCGTGAGCGACGTTCTTCTTTTCCTTGCGGCGGATCTTCTTCGCGCCGGCAGCCTGACGACCCTTGGGGGGCATAAGTCTGTTCTCCTACTGAGGTGGTCGGTCCGCTGACCCGCGGGCCGGAGGGATGTCCGGTTACGGGACGGACTACTTCTTGCCCGGCTTCTTCTTGCCGGCGATCGCGCGACGCGGGCCCTTGCGGGTACGCGCGTTGGTGTGGGTGCGCTGACCGCGGACCGGCAGGCCACGGCGGTGACGCAGACCCTCGTAGCAGCCGATCTCGACCTTGCGGCGGATGTCGGCGGCCACCTCACGGCGGAGGTCACCCTCGACCGTGTAGTTGGCGTCGATGTACTGGCCCAGCTTGACCAGGTCTTCCTCGGTGATGTCGCGAACGCGGACATCCGGGTTGACACCGGTCTCGGCCAGGGTCTGCTGGGCGCGGGTACGGCCGATGCCGTACACGTAGGTAAGGGCGATCTCGATCCGCTTCTCACGGGGGAGATCAACGCCGGCGAGGCGTGCCATTCAAGGCTCCTGTGTTTCTTCAGAGGTCTTGCGTGCTACCTACTCCGACACCTCACGGTGAGGGAGCCCCGGCCTCTGACCGGGGGCGGCAGTCCGCCCAGCGAAGGGCGGATCGGGTAGCCCGCTTATGACGTTTTCGCGTCGCGCGAAGTACTACGAGAAATGCTGGGGGAGAGCAATCAGCCCTGGCGCTGCTTGTGGCGCAGGTTGTCGCAGATCACCATGACCCGGCCGTGACGGCGGATCACCTTGCACTTGTCGCAGATCTTCTTGACGCTCGGCTTGACCTTCATGTCTCAGGTTCTCCGGGTCTAGATCTGACGCCACCGCCGCGAGGCGATGATTTCTCTTACTTGTAGCGGTAGACGATCCGGCCGCGCGTGAGGTCGTAGGGGCTGAGCTCCACGACGACCCTGTCGTCCGGCAGGATGCGGATGTAGTGCATGCGCATCTTGCCGCTGATGTGCGCGAGGACCTTGTGACCGTTCTGCAGCTCGACCTTGAACATCGCGTTCGGAAGAGACTCGATCACGGTGCCCTCGATCTCAATGGCGCCTTGCTTCTTAGCCATGAACTGCGAGATCCACCTTCCGGGACCGGCTACCGTATGCGGCACGCTCGTGCGAACCTGGGTTCACCCCGACCCGTGAGGGAAGAGGGCGTGCTGAAGCACGCTACGAGTGAGCCGACGGTCCATCCTACGCCAGCCCGTGGGATGCGCCAAAACCGGGGCCCGGTGTCACCGCTGGGCGGCGATCACCAGCGGCTCGACGTGCGCGGTGCAGGCCGAGCAACGGCGGGCGGCCTCGGGGATCTCGGTCAGGCACTCGGGGCAGGGGCGCTTCGGGGTCTTCGGCTTCTTCGGCATGTACCGCGCGGTGGCCTTGGTCACCGGCAGCACGACGCAGAAGTACAGCACCGCGGCGGTCATGAAGAACGCGATCAGCACGTTGAGGAACTGCCCGTACGGGAAGACGACCCCGGCCACGTTCGCCTTGTACGAGCTGAAGTCGCCGGCCGCGCCGACCACCACACCCACCAGCGGGGTGAGGAACGCCGACACGAAGCCGGTCACCACGCCGGTGAAGGCGGCACCGATGACCACACCGACGGCCATGTCGACCACGTTGCCGCGCATCATGAAGTCGCGGAATCCCTTGAGCACTGCACTCTCCTGCCGTTCGAAGCCGCTGAAGCCACTGCCAGCCGATAAAAATAGGACAAAAGCCCTGGAGGTCCAAACCTCCAGGGCTCTGATCCCTTGTCAGACGGGGCAGTTGGGCCCCGCTCCGGCTACGCCAGGGGGTCCGGAGCTGCGGTGATGCCCAGCTTCGCCAGCTCGGCCTTGCCGCCGTCGAAGGCGGTCAGCACCAGCGGGCCCTGCTCGGTCACGGCCACCGAGTGCTCCCAGTGCGAGGCCCAGGTGCCGTCGTTGGTCACGACGGTCCACTCGTCCTCCAGCACGGTGGTGTGCGGGGTGCCGAGCGAGACCATGGGCTCGATCGCCAGCACGGTGCCGGGGATCAGCTTGGGGCCCTTGCCACGGCCGCGCTCGACGTAGTTCAGCACGTGCGGCTCCATGTGCATCGCCGTGCCGATGCCGTGGCCGCCGTAGCCCTCGGTGATGCCCCACTTGCCCTTGGGCGGCAGCGGCTGGCGCCGGATGAAGCCCTCGATCGCCTTGGAGACGTCGACCAGGCGGTTGCCCTTCTTCATCTGGGCGATGCCGGCCCACATCGAGCCCTCGGTGACCCGGCTCAGCATCTCGACCTCGGGCCGGACCTCGCCGACCGCCACGGTGATCGCCGCGTCGCCGTGCCAGCCGTCCAGGATGGCACCGCAGTCGATCGAGATGACGTCGCCCTCCTGGAGCACCCGCTCGCCCGGGATGCCGTGGACGACCTCGTTGTTGACCGAGGCGCAGATCACCCCGGGGAACCAGAGCCCGCCGTGGTGGGCGCGGAAGTTCGAGGTGGCGCCGTGGTCGGTGATGACCTTGTCCGCGACGTCGTTGAGCTCCTGGGTGGTCACCCCCGGAGCGACCGCCTCGCGGCAGGCCTTCAGCGCCTCGGCGACGACCAGCCCGGCCGCTCGCATCTTCGCGATCTGCTCGGGGGTCTTGATCTCCACCATCTGGTCACGCCTTCCTTGGGTTCCCGCCCGGTCCTTGCCGGGCGGCCGTGCACTCGTTCCACCGTACGACGCCGTACGGCCGCGCTGCCCGGAGCGGGAGCGCGGCCGTACGTACGTCACTGAGACTTCAGCTGTCCTGCTTCAGCGCCTCGATCGCGCGCTGGGTCACCTCGTCCACCTTGCCGAGGGCCGGGATCGTCGCCACCAGGCCCTGCTGGGCGTAGTAGTCGATGATCGGCTCGGTCTCCGTGTGGTAGACCTCCAGGCGCGTGCGCACCTTCTCCTCGGTGTCGTCCGAGCGCTGGTACAGCTCGCCGCCGCACTCGTCGCAGACGCCCTCGGTCTTCGGCGCGTTGTAGTCCACGTGGAAGACGTGGCCGCCGTCGTTGCGGCAGAGCCGGCGACCGGCGATGCGGCGGACGACCTCGTCCTCCGGGACCTCCAGGTCCAGCACGCCGTCCAGCGCGATGCCCTGCTCGGCGAGGAACTCGTCCAGCGCCTTGGCCTGGCCCAGGTTGCGGGGGAAGCCGTCGAGCAGGAAGCCCTTGGCCGCGTCGGGCTGGAGCATGCGGTCCTTGGCCATCCCGATGGTGACCTCGTCCGGCACCAGGCGACCCGCGTCCATGTAGCTCTTGGCCTCGAGCCCCAGCGGGGTGCCCTGACCGATGTTGGCGCGGAACAGGTCACCGGTGGAGATGTGGGGGATGGACAGGGTCTTGGCGAGCAGGTGCGCCTGAGTACCCTTCCCGGCCCCGGGAGGCCCGACGAGGACGATACGCATCAGCGGAGGAACCCTTCGTAATTGCGCTGCTGGAGCTGGCTCTCGATCTGCTTCACAGTTTCGAGTCCGACGCCGACGACGATGAGAACACTGGTGCCGCCGAACGGGAAGTTGGTCTGCTGTCCGAAGGCGACCAGGGCGATCATCGGGATCAACGCGATCAGGCCCAGGTAGAGCGAACCCGGCCACGTGATGCGGGTGAGCACGTAGTTCAGGTACTCGGCCGTCGGTCGGCCGGCCCGGATACCCGGGATGAACCCACCATACTTCTTCATATTGTCGGCAACTTCTTCGGGGTTGAAGGAGATGGCGACGTAGAAGAAGGCGAAGAAGACGATCAGCAGGAAGTAGGTGGCCATGTAGATCGGGTGGTCACCCTTGACGAAGTTCGTCCTGATCCAGGTCGCCCAGCTCGCCTGGCTGTTGGTCAGCTGGACCACCAGGGCGGGGATGTACAGCAGGGACGAGGCGAAGATGACCGGGATGACACCGGCCTGGTTCACCTTGAGCGGGATGTAGGTCGAAGTGCCGCCGAAGGCCCGGCGGCCGATCATCCGCTTCGCGTACTGGACCGGGATCCGGCGCTGCGCCTGCTCCACGAAGATGACCAGCATCACAACGATGACGCCGACCGCGACCACGGAGAGGAACTCGACCCAGCCGCCGCCGATGGTGCCGGACTGCTTGATCGCCCACATCGAGGACGGGAACTGCGCCGCGATCGAGGTGAAGATCAGCAGGGACATGCCGTTGCCGATGCCGCGGTCGGTGATCAGCTCGCCGAGCCACATGATGAAGGTGGTGCCGGCGGTCATGGTGAGGACCATGACGGCGATCCGGAACACCCCGGTGTCGGGCACGATCTGGTTGGCGTAGACACAACCGGAGAAGAGCGCGCCACTGGAGGCCGTCGCCACGATGCCGGTGCCCTGGAGCACGGCGAGCGCGATGGTCAGGTACCGGGTGTACTGGGTGATCTTCGCGGTACCGGCCTGCCCCTCCTTCTTCAGCGCCTCGAGTCGCGGGATCACGACGGTGAGGAGCTGGAGGATGATGCTGGCCGTGATGTACGGCATGATGCCGAGCGCGAAGATCGTCAGCTGGAGGAGCGCGCCACCGCTGAACAGGTTGACGAGCCCGAACAGACCGCTGTTCTTGGTCTCCTTCACACAGGCGTTGACGGCCTGGAAGTCCACCCCGGGTACCGGGATGTGGGAGCCCAGCCGGAACAGCACCATGATGCCCAGCGTGAACAGCAGCTTCTTGCGCAGGTCGGGCGTCTGGAACGCCCGCGCGAACGCACTGAGCACGGTGCCTCCTGCGCCTCCCGCGCGTCGTCGGCGGGAGGGTCGGTCCTGAATGGGGAGTTTTCGGTTCGGGCCCCCGTACAGACGGCACAGGCGAGCCTACGCGCAGCCTACAAGGGAACTCCACGGACTCTAACAGTGCGCGGCCACTCGAAAGAAGCGCGTACGGCCCCTCCCCCACTCACGGGGTACGGGATGCCCGGGTTTGCCACACAAAAGAACGAGGGCCGCACCTACCGGGGACGCCGACAGGACGACCACCGGAACGACACGAGCCCCGCACCTCCCGAAGGGGGTGCGGGGCTCGTGGGAAGTCAGCGGGCTCAGACGAGCTCGGTGACGGTACCGCCGGCGGCGGTGATCTTCTCGGCGGCGGAGCCGGAGACGGCGTCAACCGTCACCTGCAGGGCAACCGAGATCTCGCCGGTGCCGAGCACCTTGACGAGGGAGTTCTTGCGAACCGCGCCCTTGGCGACCAGGTCCTCGACCGTGACCTCTCCACCCTGCGGGTAGAGCTCGGCCAGCTTGTCGAGGTTGACGACCTGGAACGTGATCTTGAACGGGTTCTTGAAACCCTTCAGCTTCGGCAGGCGCATGTGGAGCGGCATCTGGCCACCCTCGAAGCGCTGCGGAACCTGGTAGCGGGCCTTGGTGCCCTTGGTGCCACGACCGGCGGTCTTACCCTTGGAGCCCTCACCACGACCGACACGGGTCTTGGCGGTCTTGGCACCCGGGGCGGGACGCAGGTTGTGCACCTTGATCGGCGAGTCAGCCATCTCAGTCCACCTCCTCGACCGTGACGAGGTGACGCACGGTCTGGGCCATCCCGCGGATCTCGGGACGGTCCTCCTTGACGACCACATCGTGCATGCGCTTCAGACCCAGCGAGCGCAGCGTCTCGCGGTGGTTCTGCTTGCTGCCGATGTAGGACTTGGTCTGCGTGATCTTCAGGCGAGCCATCAGGCGCTCACCCCTGCAGCACGAGCCCGCAGCAGAGCGGCGGGAGCCACGTCCTCCAGCGGCAGGCCACGACGGGCAGCGATCTCCTCGGGGCGCACGAGGCCCTTCAGAGCGGCCACGGTGGCGTGCACGATGTTGATCGCGTTGTCGGAGCCGAGCGACTTCGACAGGATGTCGTGGATGCCCGCGCACTCCAGCACGGCACGCACCGGGCCACCGGCGATAACACCGGTACCGGGGGCAGCCGGCTTCAGGAGCACGACGCCAGCAGCCTTCTCGCCCTGGATCGGGTGCGGGATGGTGCCCTGGATACGGGGAACCTTGAAGAAGTTCTTCTTGGCCTCCTCAACACCCTTGGCGATGGCGGCCGGAACCTCCTTCGCCTTCCCGTAACCGACACCCACGGTGCCGTCACCGTCGCCCACCACGACCAGCGCGGTGAAGCTGAAACGACGACCACCCTTGACAACCTTGGCGACACGGTTGATCGCAACGACACGCTCGACGTAAGCGGTCTTCTCGACGGCGGGGGCGTTACCCCGGTCGTCACGCTTACGGTCGCGCCGCTCGCCACCGCCGGTGCCGCCGCCGGCGCCGCTACCGCGGCGCTGGGGTCCAGCCATTGGAATTACCTCTCTCGATTACGTCCGTCGACTGAGCCGACGAGCGGCTTAGAAGTCGAGCCCGGCCTCACGGGCAGCATCGGCCAGAGCGGCGATGCGGCCTGCGTACCGGTTGCCCGCGCGGTCGAAGACGACCGACTCGATGCCGGCGGCCTTGGCGCGCTCGGCGACCAGGCTCCCGACCTTCTTGGCCAGCTCGGTCTTGTCGCCCTCGACGCCCTTGATGGACACGTCGAGAGTGGACGCCGACGCCAGGGTGTGACCCTTGGCGTCGTCAATGACCTGGGCGACCATGTGACGGTTCGAACGCGTCACGACGAGGCGCGGACGCACCTCGGTGCCGACGACGCGCTTGCGAACGCGGATCGCGCGGCGCTTGCGAGCGGCGCTCTTGTAGGCGTTGCCCTTGCCGATCTTGACAGAGACGCTCATCGCTTACTTACCACTCTTTCCGACCTTGCGGCGGATGACCTCGCCCGCGTACTTGACGCCCTTGGCCTTGTACGGGTCGGGCTTGCGCAGCTTGCGGATCTTCGCGGCGACCTCGCCGACCTTCTGCTTGTCGACGCCGTCCACGTGGAACTTGGTGGGCGACTCGACCACGAAGGAGATGCCCTCCGGGGCCTCGACCAGGATCGGGTGGCTGTAGCCGAGCTGGAACTCCATGTCGGAGCCCTTCGCAGCGACTCGGTAACCAACACCGCTGATCTCCAGCGACTTGCGGTAGCCCGCGGTCACGCCGGTGATCATGTTCGCCACCAGCGTGCGGGTCAGGCCGTGCAGGGCCTTCGACTGACGCTCGTCGTTGGGGCGGGTGACAGCCAGAGTGCCGTCCTCGCCCTTGCCGATCTCGATCGGCGCGGCGACAACGTGGGTGAGGGTGCCCTTCGGGCCCTTCACCGAGACCGCCTGGCCATCGATGGTGACGTCCACGCCGGCGGGAACCGGGATGGGCAGCCGTCCAATGCGCGACATTGCTGTACCTCCGTTTCCCGAATTACCAGACGTAGGCGAGAACTTCTCCGCCTACGCCCTTCTTGGCTGCCTGCTTGTCGGTGAGGAGACCGGAGGACGTGGAGATGATCGCCACGCCCAGGCCGCCGAGAACCTTCGGCAGGTTGGTGGACTTTGCGTAGACCCGCAGGCCCGGCTTGCTGATCCGCTTGATGCCAGCGATCGAGCGCTCACGGTTGGGGCCGAACTTGAGCTCGATGGTCAGCTTCTTGCCGACCTCGCCCTCGACGGGCTCCTCAACCTTGTAGGAGGAGATGTACCCCTCCTGCTGCAGGATCTGGGCGACGTGCGCCTTGATCTTGCTGGCCGGCATCGCCACGGTGTCGTGGTACGCCGAGTTCGCGTTACGCAGACGCGTGAGCATGTCTGCGATGGGGTCGGTCATGGTCATGATGGCCTCAGGCCTCTCTCGCCGTGGTTTCTCCGCGCCAGGTCCCCCTGCCGCACTCCGGGGAGTGCGGCAGGGGCACAGACGCAGGGGACCTGCGGCGTCGTAAGACTGGGTGCGAGCCCTCCAAAGAGGATCACCTGCCGCCATGGGGCGGCCGTGACAGGGGGCCCGACCCCACTACCTTACGGGATTCCGTACGGGAGCCCAAAACTGCTCAAAGAACAGCGTGGGCGGTGTGGGGCCGGGCACCTCTGCTTCGCTAGCTGACGAGAACGTCCTGGATTACCAGGAGCTCTTGGTCACGCCCGGCAGCTCGCCGCGGTGCGCCATCTCACGGAGGCAGACACGGCAGAGGCCGAACTTGCGGTACACCGAGTGCGGACGGCCGCAGCGCTGGCACCGGGTGTAGGCCCGGACGCCGAACTTCGGCTTCCGCTCGGCCTTCGCGATGAGGGACTTCTTCGCCATTGGCTCACGCCTCCTTGAACGGGAAGCCCAGAGCGCGCAGGAGCGCCCGGCCCTCGTCGTCGGTCTGAGCGGTGGTCACGACGGTGATGTCCATACCGCGCTGACGGTCGACCTTGTCCTGGTCGATCTCGTGGAACATGACCTGCTCGGTCAGACCGAAGGTGTAGTTGCCACGGCCGTCGAACTGCTTGGGGGAGAGACCACGGAAGTCACGGATACGCGGCAGGGCCAGCGACACCAGACGGTCCAGGAACTCCCACATGCGGTCACCACGGAGGGTGACGTGGGTGCCGATCGGCTGGCCCTCGCGCAGCTTGAACTGCGCGATGGACTTGCGAGCCTTGGTCACGGCCGGCTTCTGACCGGTGATCGCGGTCAGGTCGCGGATCGCGCCCTCGATCAGCTTGCTGTCACGGGCGGCCTCGCCGACACCCATGTTGACGACGACCTTGACCAGGCCGGGCGTCAGCATGACGTTCTCGTACGAGAACTGCTCCTGCAGCTGACCCTTGATCTCGGAGTTGTAACGCTCCTTGAGTCGGGGGGTCACCTTCTCAACAGACGTCTCAGACATCAGATGTCCTCACCGGTTCGCTTGGCAACGCGGATCTTGTTGCCCTCGTCATCGAAGCGGTAGCCAACGCGGGTGACGACCTTCTTGCCGTCCTTCTCCACGACCAGCTGGACGTTGGAGACGTGCACCGGGGCCTCGACGGTGACAATGCCACCCTGAGTGCCCGGGCCCGGCTTGGTGTGCTTCTTGACCCGGTTGACACCCTCGACCAGGACCTTGTTCTCGGCGGGGAGGGCCTGGATGACCTTGCCCTGCTTGCCGCGGTCCTTGCCGGTGATGACCTGGACCAGGTCACCCTTCTTGATCTTCATGCTGTTCGCCATGAGTTAGAGCACCTCCGGCGCAAGCGAGATGATCTTCATGAACTTCTTGTCGCGCAGCTCACGGCCGACCGGGCCGAAGATGCGGGTACCGCGGGG
This sequence comes from Kitasatospora sp. NPDC056181, assembly GCF_042266225.1. NCBI lineage: Bacteria > Bacillati > Actinomycetota > Actinomycetes > Kitasatosporales > Streptomycetaceae > Kitasatospora > Kitasatospora sp. NPDC056181. Next base: position 107,719 of record NZ_JBHJUK010000008.1, on the reverse strand, counting down.
GTCACCCTCGGTGTTCTTGAGCACGACGGCGGCGTTCTCGTCGAACCGGATGTACGAACCGTCGGGACGACGGCGCGACTTCACGGTACGGACGACGACGCACTTGACGACGTCACCCTTCTTCACCGAACCGCCGGGGATCGCGTCCTTGACGGTGGCGACGATGACGTCCCCGATACCGGCGTAGCGGCGACCGGAGCCACCGAGAACGCGGATGCAAAGGATTTCCTTCGCGCCCGTGTTGTCGGCGACACGCAGTCGCGACTCCTGCTGGATCACAGCTTTCTCCTGATCGTCAACGAGAGCTGACGGGCCGGCCGCTGCTCACACCAGCGCCCGCAGGGGGCCTGGTGCACATACGGCCGTACCGCATCAACTTCGTTACTTGGCCTTCTCGAGGATCTCGACGACGCGCCAGCGCTTCGTCGCGGACAGCGGGCGGGTCTCCGCGAGGAGGACCCGGTCGCCGATGCCGCAGGCGTTCGCCTCGTCGTGCGCCTTCAGCTTGTTCGTACGGCGGATGACCTTGCCGTACAGCGCGTGCTTGACGCGGTCCTCGACGGCGACGACGACGGTCTTGTCCATCTTGTCGCTGACGACGAGGCCCTCACGGGTCTTGCGGAAACCGCGCGTCTCGTTGGTGTTCTCAGTCATCAGGCGTTCTCCACCGTCTCGATGCCCAGCTCGCGCTCGCGCATCAGGGTGTAGATCCGCGCGATGTCCTTACGGACGAGCTTGAGCCGTCCGTGGTTGTCGAGCTGCCCGGTCGCCGCCTGGAAGCGGAGGTTGAACAGCTCCTCCTTGGCCTCACGGAGCTTGGCAACGAGACCCTCGTTGTCCAGCTCGCGGAGGTCAGCAGCCTTGGTGCCGGCCGACATCAGCTCTCACCTGCCTCGCGCCGGATGATCCGGCACTTCATCGGGAGCTTGTGAGCTGCGCGGGTCAGCGCCTCACGAGCCACCTTCTCGTTGGGGTACGACAGCTCGAACATGACCCGACCCGGGTGCACGTTCGCGATCCACCACTCGGGCGAACCCTTACCGGAACCCATGCGGGTCTCGGCCGGCTTCTTGGTGAGCGGACGGTCCGGGTAGATGTTGATCCAGACCTTGCCGCCACGCTTGATGTGACGGGTGACGGCGATACGAGCGGACTCGATCTGCCGGTTCGTCACGTAGGCCGGGGTGACGGCCTGGATGCCGTACTCGCCGAAGGCGAGCTCGGTGCCACCCTTGGAGGCGCCACGGCGCTTCGGGTGGTGCTGCTTGCGGTGCTTGACCCGACGGGGGATCAGCATTGGGTCAGGCCTCCGTTCCGGTGTTCTCGGCAGCCGGAGCCTCGGTCACCGGGGCCGCGGGGGCCTCGGCGGCGGGGCGACGGCCACGGCCACCGCGCTCGCCACCACGGCGCTCGCCACCGCGGGCGGGACGACCACCCTCGGGACGGGCCGGGCGGTTGCCCGAGCGGGCAGCGGCGTTCTCAGCGCGGACCTCGGCGATGTTCTTGACGTCGCCCTTGTAGATCCAGACCTTCACACCGATGCGGCCGAAGGTCGTCTTGGCCTCGAAGAAGCCGTAGTCGACGTTCGCGCGCAGGGTGTGCAGCGGCACACGGCCCTCGCGGTAGAACTCCGAACGGCTCATCTCGGCGCCGCCGAGACGACCGGAGCACTGGACCTTGATGCCCTTGGCGCCGGACTTCATGGTGCCCTGCATCGACTTGCGCATGGCACGACGGAAGGAGACGCGGGAGGACAGCTGCTCCGCGACGCCCTGAGCCACGAGCTGGGCGTCCAGCTCGGGGTTCTTGACCTCGAGGATGTTCAGCTGGACCTGCTTGCCGGTCAGCTTCTCGAGGTCGCCGCGGATGCGGTCGGCCTCGGTGCCACGGCGGCCGATGACGATGCCGGGGCGAGCGGTGTGGATGTCGACGCGGACGCGGTCGCGGGTGCGCTCGATCTCGACCTTGGAGATGCCGGCGCGCTCCATGCCCTTCGTCATCATGCGACGAATGGCAACGTCTTCCTTGACGTAGTCCTTGTACAGCTTGTCGGCGTACCAGCGGGACTTGAAGTCCGTGCTGATGCCGAGGCGGAACCCGTGCGGGTTAACCTTCTGGCCCATTACCGGGTCCCTTCCTTGCTGCTGACGACCACGGTGATGTGGCTGGTCCGCTTGCGGATCCGGTAGGCGCGGCCCTGGGCACGCGGACGGAACCGCTTCAGGGTCGGACCCTCGTCAACGTACGCCTCGCTGATGACGAGGTCGTCCACGTTGGAGTGGTTGTAGTTGTGCGCGGCGTTGGCAATGGCGCTGTCGAGCACCTTGCCGACCGGCACGGTGGCGGCCTGCGGAGCGAAACGCAGGACGGCCTGGGCCTCCGTGGCCGGCAGGCCACGGATGAGGTCCACCACGCGGCGGGCCTTCATGGGCGTGACGCGGATGTACCGCGCCTGGGCCCTGGCTTCCATGGTTGTCCCCTTAATGGAGTAAGTCATTGAGTCGTTCTGGCGGTGAAGCTCAGGCGACTAGCGACGCTTCGACTTGCGGTCGTCCTTGACGTGGCCGCGGAAGGTGCGGGTCGGAGCGAACTCGCCCAGCTTGTGGCCGACCATCGACTCGGTGACGAACACCGGGACGTGCTTGCGACCATCGTGAACCGCGATCGTGTGGCCGAGCATGGCCGGGAAGATCACGGAGCGACGGGACCAGGTCTTGATGACGTTCTGGGTACCCGCCTCGTTCTGCGCGTCCACCTTCTTGAGAAGGTGGCCGTCGATGAAGGGGCCCTTCTTGAGACTGCGCGGCATCTGACCTGCTCCTAGCGCTTCTTGTTGGTCTTGCGGCGGCGCACGATGAGAGCGTCCGACGCCTTCTTCGGGCGACGGGTGCGACCCTCCTTCTGGCCCCACGGCGAGACCGGGTGGCGACCACCAGAGGTCTTACCCTCACCACCACCGTGCGGGTGGTCGATCGGGTTCATGGCGACACCACGCACGGTCGGGCGAACGCCCTTCCAGCGCATACGGCCGGCCTTGCCCCAGTTGATGTTCGACTGCTCGGCGTTGCCGACCTCGCCGACGGTCGCGCGGCAGCGCGCGTCGACCAGGCGGATCTCACCGGAGGGCATGCGCAGGTGCGCCATCTTGCCCTCACGCGCCAGCAGCTGGATGCCGGCGCCGGCGGAGCGGGCCATCTTGGCACCGCCACCGGGACGCAGCTCCACCGCGTGGATGGTCGTACCGACCGGGATGTTGCGAAGCGGCAGGTTGTTGCCGGGCTTGATGTCGGCGCCGGGGCCGTTCTCAATCCGGTCACCCTGCGCGATGCCGCGCGGCGCGACGATGTAGCGCTTCTCGCCGTCCGCGTAGTGCAGGAGCGCGATGCGCGCGGTGCGGTTCGGGTCGTACTCGATGTGCGCGACCTTGGCCGGCACGCCGTCCTTGTCGTGACGACGGAAGTCGATCACGCGGTAGGCGCGCTTGTGTCCACCACCCTGGTGGCGAACGGTGATCCGACCGGCGTTGTTACGGCCGCCCTTGCTGTGCAGGGGGCGAACCAGCGACTTCTCCGGCGTGGACCGCGTGATCTCTACGAAGTCGGCCACGCTGGAGCCACGACGGCCCGGCGTAGTCGGCTTGTACTTGCGGATGCCCATTTGGCTCTCTCGTCCTCGTCCTTATCGACGATCACGATCTCCGTTAGGAGACCGGACCACCGAAGATGTCGATGCGGTTGCCCTCAGCCAGCGTCACGATGGCGCGCTTGGTGTCCTTGCGCTTGCCGAAGCCCGTCTTGGAGCGCTTGCGCTTGCCCTGACGGTTGATCGTGTTGACAGCCTCGACCTTGACCGAGAAGACCGCCTCGACGGCCTGCTTGATCTGGGTCTTGTTGGCGCCCGGCGACACGATGAACGTGTACTTGTTCTCGTCGAGAAGGCTGTAGCTCTTCTCGGAGATGACCGGCTTCACCAGGACGTCACGGGGGTCCGTGAACGTCTTGCTCGTAACGTCGCTCATCAGGCGGCGCTCCCTTCGAGCTCGCCCTCAGCGGCAACGGCCTTGGCGGACGCGGCCGGACCGGCCACGAAGCGCTCGAAGGCGGCCTGGGTGAAGACCACATCGTCGGAGACGAGCACGTCGTAGGTGTTCAGCTGACCGGCGTCCAGGATGTGCACGTTCGGCAGGTTGCGAGCGGACTTGAGGCCCAGCTCGTCCGCACGCTCGACGACCAGGAGGACGTTCTTGCGGTCGGTGATCTTGCCGAACAGGCTCTTGGCGGCCTTGGTCGACGGCGCCTCGGTCGCGGTCACGTCGGTGATGACGTGGATGCGGCTGTGGCGGGCCCGGTCGGTGAGCGCACCGCGCAGGGCGGCGGCGATCATCTTCTTCGGGGTCCGCTGCGAGTAGTCGCGCGGCACGGGACCGTGCACAACGCCACCGCCGGCGAACTGCGGCGCACGGGTCGAGCCCTGACGGGCGCGGCCGGTGCCCTTCTGGCGGTACGGCTTCTTGCCGCCGCCGCGGACCTCGCCACGAGTCTTGGTCTTGTGGGTGCCCTGACGGGCCGCAGCGAGCTGCGCCACGACGACCTGGTGCATCAGCGGAACGCTGACCTTCGCGTCGAAGATCTCGGCCGGCAGCTCAAGGCTGCCGGTCTTGTCGCCCGAGGGCGACAGGATGTCAATGGTGCTCATATCCTCACAGCCCCTTCGCCGCGGTGCGGACGAGGACGAGGCCGCCGTTCGGGCCCGGGATTGCGCCCTTGATCAGGAGCAGCCCCTTCTCCGCGTCAACGGCATGGATGGTCAGGTTCTGGGTGGTCACACGCTCGTGGCCCATCCGGCCGGCCATCCGTACGCCCTTGAACACGCGGCCCGGGGTGGCGCAGCCACCGATCGAGCCGGGCGAGCGGTGCTTGCGCTGCACACCGTGACCGGCGCCGAGGCCCCGGAAGTTGTGGCGCTTCATGACACCGGCGAAGCCCTTGCCCTTGGAGGTGCCGGTCACGTCGACCTTGACACCCGCCTCGAACAGCTCCGCGGTGATCTCCTGGCCCAGGGTGTACTCGGACGCGTCCGAGGTACGGAGCTCGACCAGGTGGCGGCGCGGGGTGACACCGGCCTTGGCGAAGTGGCCCGCGAGGGGCTTGTTCACCTTGCGGGGGTCGATCTCGCCGAAGCCGATCTGGACGGCGTCGTAGCCGGCCGGGCTGTCGGCGGTGTGGACCTGGGTCACGACATTCGGCCCGGCCTTGACGACGGTCACCGGAACGATCCGGTTGTTCTCGTCCCAGACCTGGGTCATGCCGAGCTTCTCACCCAGGATGCCCTTAATCTGCTTAGCCATCTTCGGTGTGCCTCTCAGAGCTTGATCTCGATGTCGACACCAGCCGGCAGGTCGAGACGCATCAGCGAGTCAACCGTCTTCGGCGTGGGGTCGAGGATGTCGATCAGACGCTTGTGAGTGCGCATCTCGAAGTGCTCGCGCGAGTCCTTGTACTTGTGCGGCGAGCGGATGACGCAGTACACGTTCTTCTCAGTGGGCAGCGGCACCGGGCCCGCGACCTGCGCACCAGTGCGAATGACGGTCTCGACGATCTTCTTCGCCGAGGAGTCAATCACCTCGTGGTCGTAGGCCTTGAGCCGGATGCGGATCTTCTGTCCCGCCATGGCTACTCAGTAGTCCTTTGTGTCGTCTGCTGCTTCTGCGGCCGGATTCATCCAGGTGGACTGTGTCCGGTGGCGCCCCTGGATGGTTACCTCCGACCCCCGCGCTCGGGCGTGTCGCCCTACCGCTTGCAAAAAATCCGGCACGAGGTTTCCCTCTGCGGATTTCCCACGGGATCGGTGAGGTCTTGCACCCACCAGGCGCCGGATCGAGGCCCCGCCCACGCTTCCCGGAAGATTCCCGTACGTCCGCCCCGCAGCTGCCGCGGTGTCGACTTCACACCACTGCGTTCACATACTTCACGTGAACACATGAACGGCCATCACGGGAACGACGAGTACTTGGGACTCGCTTCCGGTCCTCCCGGCGGGAGGCGCGCAGCATCGGCACTCAACCGAGCAACTTGGACATACTGCCACATGAAGCAGCCGGAAAGCCAATCGGGGCCGGTGGGGTCTCCCCCACCGGCCCCGGTCGCACGGGCACCCGCCGTTACTTCTGTTCCTTCAGCCAGGGGGCCTGGCGGCCGCAGACCGCGGGCCAGTCCTCGGTGCTCACGTTGGCGCACCAGATGAAGCCCTTGTCCGTGTCGGGCTTCCAGTCCTTGGTGATGATGTCCGCGCACTTCGCCACCGGGGAGAACTTCGGGCAGGTGCCGTCCTTCTTCTTGATCGTGTGGGCCCGCCAGGCGTCCAGGCCCATGGTGTTGGTGGACTCCGCCTGCGGCATGTAGCGGTCCACCGACCAGGAGGCACCCATGGTCGCGAACAGGGCCATCGCGCAGATCAGGCCGGCGGCCAGCTGCCGGGTGACCCGGCGCGGGATGGCCGGCCCGTCGGCGGTGCGACCACTGGAGCGCAGGGTCCGCTCCAGCCAGCCGGCACCGCGCTCCAGGCCGACCATCAGCCCCACCACGGCGAGGATCAGCAGGCAGTACATGATGATCCAGGTGGTCCGCGGGTACAGCTGGATCGTCTGGGAGTGCGCCATGTGCGAGGCGAACCAGAAGCGCAGCAGCCAGGCTCCGGCCAGCACCGCCGCCGCCACCCGGACCACCATGTTGCGCAGGCCCAGGCCCACGCCGATGCCGACCGCCACGATGAGCATGATCCCGAAGCCGGTCTGGCCGGCCAGCTCACCGGCCTGCGGCCAGTTGTGGTAGGTCAGCTGGCCGTTGCGGTCCGACATCCAGCCGAGCACGTACGCCGGGTCGACGTAGTTGACGATGTAGGCGTACCGGTCCGGGGTGTCGGCGCCGAGCTTCACGATCTGGTAGAGCAGCGGGGAGCCGATCGCCCCGGCGGTCACCACGGTCGCGGCCAGGAACAGCAGGCCCCGGCGGACGGTCTGCCGGCCGCGCCGCCACGGGAAGACGAAGAGGGTCAGCAGGAACACGCCCGGCGCCGACCACAGGTACCAGCCCGAGTACCAGAGGAACAGCACGCCGAAGACGACGCCGAAGCCCGTGCCGCGCAGCAGCAGCGACCGGGTCGACAGCTCCCCCGCCCGGCGTAGCTCGCGCAGGCAGGCCGCCAGCAGCGGCAGCAGGACGATCATCGTCACGTGGCTGTACGGGCGGATCGGGTCCAGGAACACCAGCGCGGACGGGACGGCGATGGCCAGCGCCCAGAACGGCCGCAGCATGAGCCGCCAGGCCAGGTAGCTCATCGGTCCGACCAGGGCGCTGCAGACGATCTGCAGGTCGTGCAGGGCGAAGCCGGCGCCGCCGACCCCGCCGTAGCGGATCTCCGACCAGAGCGCGATGGCCGCCGGGAAGAGCGGCGGGTAGACGCCGGACAGGCCCTTGTCGTGCATCATCGACGTGGCCATGTCGACCAGCACGCTCGGGTCGCCCTCCTGCCCGCCGAGCGGCCAGGGGGTGCCGCGCAGGGCGACCACGACGCCGCCGGCGATGACGCCGGTGGAGAGGCCCGCCAGGGCCGCGCAGACCAGCCGCTGGACCAGCCCGTGGCGGCGCAGTCCGCCCCGGTAGGCGGTGTAGACCAGCACCGCCAGGACCGGCAGGCCGATGAGCGCCGCGTACTGCTGGATCTTGGCGAGGCCGCTGACCTGTCCGATCCGGTTCAGCGGGTTCACGCTGATGTGCCGGCAGAGCAGGGTGAACCCGAGCGCCGCCACCACGCTGACCAGGACCTCACCGGTCACCAGCACCCAGCGTCGCTCGGTCCACCGGGCGCCGGCCGAGCCGCCCGCCGAGCCGTCGGAGCGGGTCGTGCCGCTCCCGTCGGGGGAGAGCTCCGATCCGCTGGGCCGGTCGGTTGCCAGATCGGTCATGTCGCTTCACTTCCGTAGGACTGCGGACGTCTGCTGAGCGGTGCCGGGCAGGTCGGCCCTCGTGGACACTACCGCCCGGTGGAGGCCTGCCGGGTCATCAGGGGCCGGTACCGGCGCAGCGGGTGCTCCGGCCCCGGGGCGGCGGGCCCGCGGTCCGGACGGCACGGGCACTCCGAGTACGTATACCGTACCGGCCGAGAAAAAGCATATGCAGTTGACCGTCATATCGCGCCGCGCGAGGGGGCGGACGGCGGGCACGGCCCCGTCCGGTGCAACCCGCGGGAGAGGCCGGGGCGGATTCGTGGCCGCTCCGCCGCCATCCCTCCGGACCCTCCGGATCACTGGCGCAGTCTGCCATGCGCCCCTGACCCGGGCCAGTGCGGTCGAAGCGGCCTCCGGGCGGTGACCGGGGCGCAGAACGCCCGTCGCGGGAAGGCCTCCGGGGCTTTCCTCCGCTCTGCGCGAGTCCGTCCGGCCCACCGTCCTGACGCTGTCGGCCGACCGACGGAAGGGGTACGAAGAAGCCCGGCCCCCTGTCTGAGCAGCGCGGCCGGGCTTCTTCATGCCGTTCACAGGGTCCTGCGGTCAGCCCTCGTGGCGCTGGCCGCCGGTGAAGGCGTGCCGGGCCAGGACCTTCACGCCCGCGCTCTGACCCCGGCGCAGGGCGCCCGGGAGCATCGTGATGGCGTGGAAGCGCGAGGCGCTGCGGACCCGGGCCGCACGCGCCGCCTTGGGCCAGCCACGGGCGTCCATCCGCTCGGCCACCGCGTTGAAGTAGCGCTCCGCCTCGGTGAAGCGGGTACCGGAGAAGGCCTGCACGGAGGACTCGCTGACCGCGTGCCGGCGGTACTGGAAGACGGTGGTGGTGTTGTCCACCATCATCGACTCGCCGCGCTCCAGCAGGTCGACGACCAGGGCCAGGTCCTGGATCACCGAGTACTCGTCGCGGAAGTTGACCGCGCGCAGCGCCTCGCCCCGCCAGCAGATCGACGGGAAGTACAGCCAGTTGCCGCGCAGCACGCTGGCCGCCAGCTCCTCGCCGCCCATCAGGCGCCGGCCCTTGACGGTCGGGGCGTACAGCTTGCCCTTGACGTTGTCGGCCAGGCCGGAGCTGACCACGCCGTCGCCGTCGATCACCTCGACGCCCGGCTGCACCATGCCCAGGTCCGGGTTGGCCTTGAGGATCGCCCGGACGGTCTCCAGGTAGTGCGGGTGCAGCAGGTCGTCGCAGCCCATGATGACCACGTGGTCCGCCGTGGAGAGCTCCACGCACTTCTGGAAGTTCTTGGTGATGCCGAGGTTCTGCTCGTTGCGCAGGTAGCGCACCCGGTCGTCGCCGAGCGCGGCGAACCAACCCGGGACGTCCGGTTCCTTGCCGTCGTCGACGACGGTCAGCCGCAGGTCCGGGTCGGTCTGGCCCAGGATGCTGCGTACCGCGGCCTGCATCAGGGCCACGTCGCCGTAGTACGGCAGCATGAACTCGAAGGTGGCCATGACGGTCAGACTCCGCTGGTGTTGACCGGGGCCGAGACCGGGAGGTCCAGGTCGAACCGCTCCTCGTTCAGCCGGGCGCCCTCGTTGATCGCCACGGTCCGGGCGAGGTCGGTGAGCTTCTTCTCCAGCGAGCGGAAACGCAGGAAGGTGTTCAGCGTCAGGAAGCCCATGGCCAGGACCATCACGTACAGCACCAGGTCGGTGCCGCGGCCGACGCCCATCTTGTGGGCCACCCAGGTCACGTCGCCGGGGCGCAGGATCGCGTAGATGTTCGCGATCACGAAGACGGAGAAGGCGATGCGCTTCCAGGCCCGGGTGTTCGCTGCGTCCCAGCGCCGGATGAACATGAACGCAAGGGAGACCGCGCCCAAGATCAGAACCAGCTGGATCCAGAAGTAGTTCATCGGCGGCCACGCTCCCGAAGCGAAATGTCGAAGATGATGTTGACGCCGTTGATCAGGGACTGACCCTTGGCGCGTGAGTAGTCGGTGTAGAGGATGTCGACCGGGAGCTCCGCCACCCGGAGGTCGGCTCCGGCCAGGAAGCTGACGATCTCCGAGGCGTGGGCCATGCCGTTCATGGTGATCCGCAGCCGGCTGGCCGCCTCACGGTTGAGGACCCGCAGGCCGTTGTGCGAGTCGGTGAGCTTGAGCTTGCGCGCGGTGGGACTGACCGTCGCGGCGGTCCGCAGGACCACCCGCTTGATCCACGGCACCTGGCCGTTCTGCTCGATGAAGCGCGAGCCGAGGACCACGTCGGCCTCGCCCGCACGGAGCACGGCGACCATCTTCTCGACGTCGGCGGTCTGGTGCTGGCCGTCCGCGTCGAAGGTCGCGAAGTACTTGGCGTCCGGCTGGGCGAGCGCGTAGGCGAGGCCGGTCTGCAGAGCCGCGCCCTGGCCGAGGTTGACCGGGTGGCGCACCAGGTGCGCACCGGTGGTCATGATGTGCTTGGCGGAGTCGTCCGCGCTGCCGTCATCGACCACGACGATGTTGGGGAACGTCTTGCGCGCTCCCTCCACAACGTCAGCGATCACCTGGCCTTCGTTGTAGGCCGGGATCACCAGCCACACATCGTCGTACTGGGACACGGGGGCTCCATGTTCGGGGTCTCGCCCGCGCTCGTGCGCGGCAATCTGTATATCGGGGGCCGGCGCGGTCATTCGCCGACCGCCCCGGCACTCAGCGTAGGCAGTGCCTGCTCCGACGCGCTCTGCGCGGGACCGGCCTGGTTCGCCGTCGAACCGGGGAAGCTGCGCCTGAGCGCCGCCAGCATACCGAGCACGGTGGCCACCGACCCGGCCGCGTAGGCCAGGACCACACGGGTGGACACCTCGCCCGGCATGAACGTGACGCCGACGAGGACGACGGTTCCGGCCGCCCAGCAGAGCAGCTGGAGGTTGTGCCGCTTGAATACCATCAGCGCCTGGCCGAGCACCATCGCGAACATGTACGCCACGGTCCCTGCGGACATCCAGAAGAAGTCGAGGCAGCCGAGCACCGGCTTGGCGCCGAACAGCACCTGGATCAGCCAGGGGCCGAGGGCCACCGCGGGGATCCCGCCGAGCAGGCCGAGCAGGCCGACCACGGCGCCGATCCGGCGGAGCATGCCGCTGAAGGCCGCGCGGTCGCCGACCGCGATCGCCGCGGACAGTCCGTTGAGCAGCGAGGCCTGGAGCGAGCCGAAGACGAAGAGCGGGACCCGGGCCAGCACCAGCGCGTTGAGCAGCGCCGCGATCAGGGCCGAGTCCGACGGGGCGAGCAGCTTGGTGCTGACCACCGCCGCGTTCACCACGACCTGGGAGAGCAGGGTCGAGCAGATCAGCAGGCCGAGCCCGGAGCAGAGCTCGGACCAGGGGATCCGCGGCCCGGGCCGGACCACCCGCAGCAGCGCGGGCAGCGTCACCAGGGTGGCGGCGATCGGCGCCACGGCGAGGATCAGGCTGAACGCCAGGGCGGAGTGCACACCGGCGACGCCGCACCCGAAGGCGAGCCCGATCCGCAGGCCGCCGTCGACACCCAGCTGGGTGCCGTAGGCGCCGAACCGGCCGAGGCCGGCCAGCACGCCGCGGGTCAGGTAGCAGACGGCCATGCCGGCGAACGCGCCGCCCAGCGCGAGCACCAGCGAGCGGTCGCCGTGGAACATCACGTCGGCGATCTTCCCGGAGCCGACGCCCAGCGCCAGCAGGACGGTGCCGAGGATCGCCCCCGTCAGCAGGGTGGCCCGGCGCAGGACCGGCGTGGCGCCGTGCCCGAGCGCGGCGCGGGCCGCGACGATCCGGGTGAGCTCCTGCTCGATCGGGAAGAACACGCCGATACCGACGGACATCACGATCGTCCAGAGCAGCGAGACGTTCGCCATGTCGTCGACCGACAGGCTGTGGCCCGCCACACCGAGGTGGATGTACGAGGCGGCGCCGAGCACGACGGTGCCGCCGGCCACCGCCAGGGTTCCCGGCGGTAGCGCGGCGGCCACCTTCGTCAGCGGATTCTTCACTGAGATCTGTCGCTCTCGGTCGTCCGGGCCGCTATGGCCAGTTCGGTGAAGACGGGAGTGCCGAGCGCCTCCGCGAGCTGGTCGTGCCAGTCGGGCAGCGGGCTCAGGCCGGCGGCCGCCCAGCGGTCGTGGCCCAGCACGCTGAACGCGGGCCGGACGGCCGGGGTGACGAAGGCCGCGGAGGTGGTCGGGCGGATCCGCTCCGGGTCCAGCCCGCTCAGCCGGTACGTCTCGCGGGCCAGCCCGAACCAGGTGGTCCGGCCGGCGCCGGTGCCGTGGTAGACCCCGGCCGGGGCCTGCCCGGCGAGCGCGGCCAGGCCGAGCGCGACGAGCTGGCGGGCGAGGGCGAGCGACCAGGTCGGCTGGCCCTGCTGGTCCTCCACCACGTCGAGGGTGTCGCGCTGGGTGGCGAGCCTGAGCATGGTGGCGACGAAGTTCTTGCCGTGCTCGCCGTACAGCCAGGCGGTGCGCACGACGTAGCCGTGCTCCGGGAGGAGCTCGGCGACGGCCTGCTCCCCCACCAGCTTGCCGCGGCCGTAGGCGTTGACCGGGCCGGTGGGCGCGGTCTCGGCGTACGGCTCGGTGGCGTCGCCGGGCAGCACGTAGTCCGTGGACACCTGCAGCAGCCGGGCACCGGTCTTGGCACAGGCGGCGGCCAGGTGGCGCACGCCGGTCCCGTTGACGGCGGTGGCGGCCTCCTCGGCGCTCTCGGCGCCGTCGACGTTGGTCCACGCCGCGCAGTTGACGACGACGTCGTGGCCCTCGACGGCGGCCAGCACGGCCGCCGCGTCGGTGATGTCGAGGTCGGCCCGGCCGAGGGCGGTGACCTCGGCGGACCCGTCGGCGGCCAGGACCGCGAGCAGGTCCTGCCCGAGCATCCCGGCCGCGCCGGTGACGAGCCAGCGGACCTGCCCGGAGGCGTTGGCGGTCACTTCTCCAGAGCCGCCTTCGTCTTCAGCGGCTCCCACCAGGCGCGGTTCTCGCGGTACCAGGCGATCGTCGCGGCGAGGCCGTCCTCGAAGCGGACCTGCGGCTCGTAGCCGAGCTCCTCGCGGATCTTGCTGATGTCGATCGAGTAGCGCAGGTCGTGGCCCTTGCGGTCGGCGACGTAGTCGACCATGTCCCAGCCCGCCCCGGCGGCCTCCAGCAGCAGCCCGGTGAGCTCCTTGTTGGTGGCCTCGGTGCCGCCGCCGATGTTGTAGACCTCGCCGGCGCGGCCGTTGCGCATGACCAGCTCGATGCCCCGGCAGTGGTCCGAGACGTGCAGCCAGTCGCGGACGTTGCCGCCGTCGCCGTACAGCGGCACCTTCTTGCCGTCGATCAGGTTGGTGGTGAACAGCGGGATGACCTTCTCCGGGAACTGGTAGTGCCCGTAGTTGTTGGAGCAGCGGGTCACCACGACGTCCATGCCGTGCGTGCGGTGGTACGCCAGCGCCAGCAGGTCCGAGGAGGCCTTGGAGGCCGAGTACGGGGAGTTCGGCACCAGCGGCCACTCCTCCGTCCAGGAGCCCTCGTTGATCGAGCCGTACACCTCGTCGGTGGAGATGTGCACGAAGCGGCCGACGCCGTGCTTGCGGGCCGCGTCCAGCAGGACCTGGGTGCCGACGACGTTGGTCAGCACGAAGGGGCCGGCGCCCGCGATGGAGCGGTCCACGTGGGACTCGGCCGCGAAGTGGACCACGACGTCGTGGCCGGGCATGACCTGGTCGACGGCGTCGACGTCGCAGATGTCGCCCCGGACGAAGGAGTAGCCGCTGTGGCCCGCCACCGGCGCCAGGTTGGCCTCGACGCCCGAGTACGTGAGCTTGTCGAAGACCGTGATCTGGTCAGTGGTGTCGGCGCCCAGGAGCTGGCGGACGAATTCAGAACCGATGAAGCCGGCACCGCCGGTCACGAGGATGCGCATAGTGCGCCGTAGTCTACCGTCGCGCCGACGCCCCCACCGACCCGGGCCTCACCCGCCGCCCGGGACTCGAATAAGGTGCACGCATGCGTGGAATCCTTCTGGCCGGCGGCACCGGCTCGCGGCTCTGGCCGCTGACCCGGGCGGTGTCGAAGCAGCTCCTCCCGGTCTTCGACAAGCCGATGATCTACTACCCCCTCTCGACCCTTGTGATGGCGGGGATCAGCGAGATCCTGATCATCACCACCCCGAACGACAGGGAGCAGTTCGAGCGCCTGCTGGGCGACGGCTCCCAGTTCGGCCTCCGCCTGGAGTACGCCGTCCAGGAACGCCCCGAGGGCATCGCCCAGGCCTTCGTGCTGGGCGCGGACTTCATCGGCGACGAGCCCGTCGCGCTGATCCTCGGCGACAACATCTTCCACGGCAGCGGCCTGGGCACCCGGCTCTCCGAGCACACCGACGCCAAGGGCGGGCGGGTCTTCGCCTACCCGGTCGCCGACCCGACCGCGTACGGCGTGGTGGAGTTCGACGAGGACGGCCAGGTCATCTCCATCGAGGAGAAGCCGACCGAGCCCAAGTCCCGGTACGCCGTCCCCGGCCTGTACTTCTACGACAACCGCGTGGTCGAGATCGCCCGCGGTCTGAAGCCCAGTGCCCGTGGCGAGCTGGAGATCACCGCCGTCAACGAGGCCTACCTCCAGGCCGGCGACCTCCACGTGACGATCCTCGACCGGGGCACCGCCTGGCTGGACACCGGCACGTTCGTGTCGATGGTGCAGGCCTCGGAGTTCGTCCGGGTCATCGAGGAGCGCCAGGGCTTCAAGATCGGCTGCATCGAGGAGGCGGTCTGGCGGGCCGGCCTGATCGACGACGCGCAGCTGCGCGAGCTCGCCGAGCCGCTGCTCAAGAGCGGCTACGGCCAGTACCTGGTGGCGCTGCTGGACGAGGAGGGCTCCCGGTGAAGTTCAAGGAGCTGTCCATCGAGGGCGCCTGGGAGATCACGCCCCAGCTGCACGGCGACCCGCGCGGCCTGTTCACCGAGTGGTTCCGCTTCGACAAGCTGGCCGAGGTGGTCGGCCACCCGCTGCGGCTGGCCCAGGCCAACCTCTCGGTCTCCAGCCGCGGTGTCGTGCGCGGCATCCACTTCGCCGACGTCCCGCCCGGCCAGGCCAAGTACGTGACCTGCGTGCGCGGCGCGGTGCTGGACGTCATCGTGGACCTGCGGGTCGGCTCGCCGACCTTCGGCCGCTGGGAGGGCGTGCGCCTCGACGAGGACGAGCGCAAGGCGGTCTACATCTCCGAGGGCCTGGGCCACGGGTTCTGCGCGCTCAGCGACGACGCGACCCTCAGCTACCTGTGCTCCGAGACGTTCAACCCGACCGGTGAGCACGGGGTGCACCCGCTCGACCCGGAGCTCGGCATCGAGTGGCCGGCCGAGGCGCCGCAGCTCTCCGCCAAGGACGCCCAGGCGCCGTCGCTGGCCGAGGCGCTGGCGAGCGGGCTGCTGCCGGAGTACAAGGCCGTCAAGGAGTTCACGGCGGGCCTGAGCAAGGCCTACCAGGCCTGATCCGGACTCCCGCAAACAAGGGCCCGGCCGCATCAACTGCGGCCGGGCCCTTGGGTTTTGGTCGTTGACGGCGGAGCCGTGGCCGGCTCAGCGACCGCGGAAGACCCAGACCTTCAGCAGCAGGAACCTGGCGACGGTAGCGAGTCCGTTGGCCACCACCAGCCCGGCCACCTCGACCGGCCGGGAGGCGTCCGGCACCAGCACGGCCAGCAGGGCGAGCGCGCCGCTGCTGAGCCCGAGACCGATCAGGAAGGCCACCGCGCCCTGGAGTTGGTCGCGCAGCGCGCCCTCGCTGCCGGTGACCCCGAAGGTGAAGCGGCGGTTGGCCGCGGTGTTGGCGACCGCGCTCACCGCGAGCGCGACCAGGTTGGCGGCCTGCGCACCGGTGAAGAGGCGGACGCCCGCGAACAGCAGCAGGTAGAAGACCGTGCTCAGAACACCGATGACCAGGAAGGACGGCAGCTGGCGCCGGGTGCTCCGGCCCTCCTCCGGCGGACGGACCGGTTCGCCGGTGAAGGTCATCGGGTCTTTCCCTCCCGTTCGTCCTCGGCCGAGTCGTAGCCGACGAAGTACGCCGGACGGGCCTGGACGGCCGAGTAGATCCGCCCGACGTACTCGCCGAGCATGCCGACGCAGCAGAGCTGGACGGCGCCGATGAAGAGCATCCCGATGAACAGCGAGGACCAGCCGGGCACCGTCGAGCCCATCGCGTACGCGATGGTGGTGTAGATCGCCAGGCAGATGCAGACCAGGAAGCTCAGCATCCCGAGCCAGGTGGCCAGCCGCAGCGGGGCGGCCGAGAAGTTGGTGATGCTGTCGAGCGCCAGCCGCACCATCTTGGTCAGCGGGTAGTGGGTGGCGCCGGCGACCCGCTCCTCCCGGACGTAGACCACCTCGCCGCTGGGGAAGCCGAGCCACGGCACCAGCAGCCGGTAGACGGGCTGGTGTTCGGGCAGCGCCTTGAGCGCGTCCACCGCCGCCCGGCTGAGCAGCCGGTAGTCGCCGGCCTGGTTGGGCATCCGCTTGCCGACCAGCTTGCGCATCAGCCAGTAGTAGGCGCCGGCGGTGCGCCGCTTGAAGGAGCTGTCCGTCCCGCGGTCCCCGCGCACCCCGTAGACGATGTCGAGGTTCTCCTCGCGGGCGAGCGCCAGCATCTCCGGGATCTTCTCCGGCGGGTCCTGCAGGTCCGCGTCGATGCTCACCACGTAGTCGCCGAACGCCCGGTGGAGGCCGGCCTTGAGCGCCGCCTGGTGCCCGGAGTTGCGGGAGAACCGGATGATCCGGAACTGCGGCCAGTCCTGCCGGATCTTCTGCATCAGCACCGGGGTGGCGTCGGTGCTGCCGTCGTCCACGCCGACGACCTCGTAGTCGACCCCGAGCCCGTCCAGGATCGGCCGCAGCCGCTCGACGGTCAGCGGAAGCGCCTCCTGCTCGTTGTAGATCGGCATGACGACCGACAACTGCGGTGCCCTCGACATGAGTTGGTCCCGCTTTCCGCTGGGGGGGCTGGATTACGGCCGACAATAGCAGTTGGTCGTGAGCCCCCTATGAGATCGATGAGCAGGGGATTAGCGCATCGCGGCGCCCGCTGCGGGGCCCGCCGGCACCGGCCGGACACGGCGGCGGGGCACCCCCCGTCGGACGGGCGGCGCCCCGCGCTCGCAGTCATCGGCCCGGTGCCCCCGGGCCGTGGATCAGTCCCCGGGGAAGCTGCGGTGCCACGAGTGGACCCAGTTGTTGCCGGGCTTGGCCACCACGGTGATCCGCGGCGTCGAACCGGCGAGGTCCTTGCGCATCCGGTCGCCGGTGGCCGGGTCGGCGACCACGACGGTCATCGGCTCGCCCAGCTTCTCGGCGGCCTTCTTCACGTGGGCCAGGGCCGCCTCGTACTCCGCCGCCGGACGCTCGGCGGCGCCGATGTTCACCCAGTGGGTCTCGTACAGCGGGAGCATGTCGCCGCCGCGGTTACGCAGCAGGGTGGCGATCCACGTCGACTTGAGGTTCTTGTAGTCGTCGTTGGAGTAGAGGACCATCATCGGGCCGGAGATGCCGTCGAGGTCCTCCATCACCGTGGCACCGTTGCGGGGGCCGATGTCGCTCCAGGACTCACCGCGACTCCAGGCCATCAGCGAGTTGTTGTACCAGGCCGTGGGCGCGGCCTTGAACGACTCCATGCCCCACTGGACCCCGGCGAAGAGGCTGAGCGCGGTCGCCACCGAGAGCACCGAGAGGACGGCGTCGCCCGCCCTGCGCTGCAGCACGCCCACCCGGGCCGGCGACGTCGTCCGCAGCAGCGGTCCGACCGCACCGAGCGAGACCAGGGCGATCACCACACCGGTGCCCGCGAGCTTCTCGAAGTAGTACGACACGTGGCCGATCGTGCGCATCTGCCACCAGGCGAAGCCGGCGATGACCAGGCCGGAGCCGAGGACGAGGGCCAGGTGGGCCTGGCCGGTCCCGGTCCGGCGGTTGGTCGGCGCGGCCGCGGCGAGCAGCGCCAGCAGGAGGCCGCCGACGAGGATCGTCCGGTCCGCCCCGACGCTCGGGCCGCCCAGGTTGGAGGTACTGGCCACGTCGAGCTTGGAGAGCACGGAGACCACGCTGGGCAGTCCGGCCAGGCCCAGGGTGACCACGCCGGCCAGGCCGTAGAGGAGCCAGGCCTTGCGACGGAACCTCCTGCGGTGCACGACGAGCGTCGCCACGACGGCGATTCCCGCGACGGCACCGAAGAGGTTGTAGACGTAGGTGACGGTGATCAGGCCGAGCCCGGCGATCAGCAGGAACTCGGGCGTCCGCATGGCGGGCCGCACCAGGAAGGCGACCAGGACGGCCACCATCAGCAGGCCGATGATCGTCGAGTCGAAGCCGTGCGTGACGAGGTCGGTGTAGTTGCTGGAGAACACCAGCGCCGCGACCGTCCCGCAGACCGCCGCGGTGCGCCAGCCGCGCAGTCGCGGTCCGCCGATCCAGCGGGCCGCCCACACCAGCGCCGTGCCCAGCAGGGCGTAGGCGACCAGGATGTAGATCAGGTAGCGGTTCATGGTGTCGAGCGTCGACCCGAGGTCCGAGGACGAGCGGACCAGCGAGTCGACCCAGGCCAGCAGGAAGTGCGAACCCTGCGGGTACACCGCCTCGGCCGGCGACATCATGTAGGCCTTGGCGGCCTCCTGGTGCAGGAAGTTGTAACCGCCGACGTGCTCGATGCCGACGAAGTACGAGAAGTGGTTCAGCCGGTCCTCGGCGGTGGTGAGGAACTCCAGCCGCCAGCCCTTCCCCTTGCCCACCAGGGGCTTGTGCAGGTAGTGCCAGAGAACGTAGGTGGTGCCGAGCACCAGCAGGTCGGAGGGCCGGAACCGCAACGGCAGCCGCGGCGCCCGGCGGCTCAGCCAGCCGGTCAGCGTCACGACGGTGAGGAGCGCGCCCGAGGTGGGGATCGGGGCCAGCCCCCACGGCCAGAGCGAGAACGCCAGGCCGAGGACCAGCACCCCGCCGGCGACGGTCAGGGCCGCCGCGAACAGCCGGTCGAGCAGCACGCCGCCCACCCGCATCAGGGAGGCGACCGCCACCACCAGCAGCGGCAGCACCAGGATGCCCAGGCCGGTGGCGATCAGCGCGGCGGGCAGCAGCCACGAGGCCGCGAGGGCGCCGGCGAGGACGGGGAGGCTACGGGGCGTTTTTCCGGCGGGGGGTTCCACGGACCCGGACCCGCCGCCCGGTTCCACCGGCCCGGACGCACCGCCCGGTTCCGGCTCCTCGGGAGAGGAGAGCGTGGCCGCCATGGTGCGGAGTCTTTCCATCGAGACCCTGAAACCCCATCCCTTATTCGGGCACGCACGGTGCCCACCTTTACTCCGGCAATACCCAGCGATCATAGAGCAAGCGGTTTTTGCCCAAAGACAGAGGGCTTGGCGGAGATCATGCGATCTCCGCCAAGCCCTCCTTGACCAGGGGTCAAGTGTCAGATCGTCAATTACTTGAGGATCTTGGTGACCTGGCCGGCGCCCACGGTGCGGCCACCCTCACGGATGGCGAACTTGAGGCCCTCCTCCATGGCGATCGGCTGGATCAGCACGACCGTCATGGCGGTGTTGTCGCCCGGCATGACCATCTCGGTGCCCTCGGGGAGGGTCACGACGCCGGTCACGTCCGTGGTACGGAAGTAGAACTGCGGGCGGTAGTTGTTGAAGAACGGGGTGTGACGGCCACCCTCGTCCTTCGACAGGATGTACGACTGGGCCTCGAACTCGGTGTGCGGGGTGACCGAACCGGGCTTGATGATGACCTGGCCGCGCTCGACGTCCTCGCGCTTGATGCCACGGAGGAGCAGACCGACGTTCTCACCGGCCTGGCCCTCGTCGAGCAGCTTGCGGAACATCTCGATACCGGTGACCGTGGTGGTGGTCTTGGTGTCCTTGATGCCGATGATGTCGACGGTCTCGTTGACCTTCAGGATGCCGCGCTCGATGCGACCGGTGACGACGGTGCCACGACCGGTGATCGTGAAGACGTCCTCGATCGGCATCAGGAACGGCTGGTCCACGGCGCGGGCCGGGGTCGGGATGGCCTCGTCGACCGCGTGCATCAGGCCGAGGAGCTTCTCGCCCCACTCCTTGTCGCCCTCCAGCGCCTTCAGCGCGGAGACGCGGACGACCGGCAGGTCGTCGCCCGGGAACTCGTACTCGGAGAGGAGCTCACGGACCTCGAGCTCGACGAGCTCCAGGATCTCCTCGTCGTCCACCATGTCGGCCTTGTTCAGGGCGACGACGATGTAGGGGACGCCGACCTGGCGGGCCAGGAGGACGTGCTCCTTGGTCTGCGGCATCGGGCCGTCGGTGGCGGCGACGACGAGGATCGCACCGTCCATCTGGGCCGCACCGGTGATCATGTTCTTGATGTAGTCCGCGTGACCCGGGCAGTCGACGTGGGCGTAGTGACGCGCCTCGGTCTGGTACTCGACGTGCGCGATCGAGATGGTGATACCGCGCTGCCGCTCCTCCGGCGCCTTGTCGATCTGGTCGAACGGCGTGAAGGGGTTGATCTCCGGGTACGCGTCGTGCAGCACCTTGGTGATGGCCGCGGTAAGGGTCGTCTTACCGTGGTCGATGTGACCGATGGTGCCGATGTTGACGTGGGGCTTCGTCCGCTCGAACTTCGCCTTCGCCACTGCAGTCCTCCTGAGGACAGTTCTGTACGCCGTGCTGACGTCAGTTGGTCTTTGATCGGGTTTGGGTACGGGATGCCGAAGCAGCCCATGCCGTCCCGCGGGTGGGGGCGGAGATGCCCGGGGGAATCCGGCCGGATTCCCCCGGGTTGCCTCCTAATAGCCTAAGGGTTCGCAATCGTCCCGAATGTCGGGACGTACTGCGGTCTCAAGCAAGAGCCGGCAGGTGCCGGTCCTTACTCGCCCTTGGCCTTGGCGATGATGTCGTCCGCCACGTTCCGCGGAACCTCGGCGTACGAGTCGAACTGCATCGAGTAGCTCGCGCGACCAGAGGTCTTGCTGCGCAGGTCACCGACGTAGCCGAACATCTCGGAGAGCGGCACCAGCGCCGAAACGACGCGGGCACCGTAGCGCTCGTCCATGGACCGGATCTGGCCACGACGAGAGTTGATGTCGCCGATCACATCGCCCATGTAGTCCTCGGGCGTGGTGACCTCGACGGCCATCATCGGCTCGAGCAGGGTCGGGGACGCCTTGCGAGCGCCCTCCTTGAAGGCCATCGAGCCGGCGATCTTGAACGCGAGCTCGGAGGAGTCGACGTCGTGCGAGGCACCGTCGAGCAGCGTGACGCGGACACCCTGGAGCGGGTAGCCGGCGAGCACGCCGAACTCCATGGCCTCCTGGCAGCCGGCGTCGACCGAAGGGATGTACTCCTTCGGCACGCGGCCACCGGTGACCTTGTTCACGAACTCGTAGCCCTCGCCGGACTCGATCGGCTCGATCGCGATCTGGATCTTCGCGAACTGGCCGGAGCCACCGGTCTGCTTCTTGTGCGTGAAGTCGATACGCTCGACGGCCTTGCGGATCGTCTCGCGGTACGCGACCTGCGGCTTGCCGACGTTGGCCTCGACCTTGAACTCACGCTTCATACGGTCGACCAGCACCTCGAGGTGCAGCTCGCCCATACCCGCGATGATGGTCTGGCCGGTCTCCTCGTCCGTGTTGACCTGGAAGGACGGGTCCTCCTCGGCCAGGCGCTGGATGGCGGTACCGAGCCGCTCCTGGTCGCCCTTGGACTTCGGCTCGATCGCGACGCGGATGACCGGGGCCGGGAAGTCCATGGACTCCAGGATGACCGGGTGCTTCTCGTCGCTCAGGGTCTCGCCGGTGGTGGTCTGCTTGAGACCCATGACGGCGACGATGTCGCCGGCGCCCACCGAGTCGATCTCCTCACGCTTGTTCGCGTGCATGCGGTAGATCTTGCCGATGCGCTCCTTGCGGCCCTTCACCGCGTTGAGGACGGCGGTGCCGGCCTCAAGGCGCCCGGAGTAGATCCGGACGAAGGTGAGCTTGCCCAGGTGCGGGTCGGACATGATCTTGAACGCCAGAGCCGCGAGCGGCTCGTCGTCCGACGCCTTGCGGGAGATCTTGACCGTGTCGTCGCCGGGCTTGGTGCCCTCGATGGACTCGATGTCCAGCGGCGACGGGAGGTAGTTGACGACCGCGTCGAGCAGGGGCTGAACGCCCTTGTTCTTGAAGGCGGTGCCGCAGAAGATCGGCGTGAAGTCCGAGTTCAGCGTGCCCTTGCGGATCGCGGCGATCAGCAGCTCCTGGGGGACGTCCTCGCCCTCCATGGCGAGCTCCATCACCTCGTCGCTGACGGTCGACACGGTGTCCAGCAGCTTCTCGCGGTACTCCGCGGCCTGGTCGGCCAGCTCGGCCGGGATGTCGACGATGTCGTACATCTCGCCCTTGGCGGCCTCGGCCGTCCAGACCAGCGCCTTCATGCGGACCAGGTCGACAACGCCCTGGAAGTCCGACTCGGCACCGATCGGGAGCTGCATCACCAGCGGGGTCGCGCCGAGGCGCTCCACGATGGTGTCGACGCAGAAGAAGAAGTTCGCGCCCGTGCGGTCCAGCTTGTTGATGAAGCAGATGCGCGGGACGCCGTAGCGGTCAGCCTGCCGCCACACGGTCTCGGACTGGGGCTCGACACCGGCGACACCGTCGAACACCGTGACGGCACCGTCGAGGACGCGCAGCGAACGCTCCACCTCGACGGTGAAGTCGACGTGACCCGGGGTGTCGATGATGTTGATGGTGTTGTCGACGCCGTCGAGCGTCCAGTGACAGGTCGTCGCGGCCGACGTGATCGTGATGCCGCGCTCCTGCTCCTGCTCCATCCAGTCCATGGTGGCAGCGCCATCGTGGACCTCACCGATCTTGTACGAGACACCGGTGTAGAACAGGATCCGCTCGGTGGTGGTGGTCTTGCCCGCGTCGATGTGCGCCATGATCCCGATGTTGCGGACCCTGGCGAGGTCAAGGGAGGTTGCAGCCATGGTGGCTCGTTCTCTCTCTGTCTAGTGACGGGGTAGGGACTACCAGCGGTAGTGCGCGAAGGCCTTGTTGGACTCGGCCATCTTGTGAGTGTCCTCGCGACGCTTCACGGAAGCGCCCAGGCCGTTGCTGGCGTCGAGGATCTCGTTCATCAGGCGCTCGGTCATGGTCTTCTCGCGACGGGCGCGGGAGTAACCGACCATCCAGCGCAGCGCCAGGGTGCTGGCGCGGCCCGGACGGACCTCGACCGGAACCTGGTAGGTCGCGCCACCGACACGGCGGGACTTGACCTCGAGGGCCGGCTTGACGTTCTCCAGCGCGCGCTTCAGCGTCACGACGGGGTCGGAGCCGGTCTTCTCACGGACGCCCTCGAGGGCGCCGTAGACGATCCGCTCGGCGGTGGAGCGCTTGCCGTGCAGCAGGATCTTGTTGACCAGCTGGGTGACGACCGGGGAGCCGTAAACCGGGTCGATGATGACCGGGCGCTTCGGGGCGGGGCCCTTACGAGGCATTCTTACTTCTCCTTCTTGGCGCCGTAGCGGCTGCGGGCCTGCTTGCGGTTCTTGACACCCTGGGTGTCAAGCGAACCGCGGATGATCTTGTAGCGGACACCAGGAAGGTCCTTCACACGACCACCGCGGACCAGCACGATGGAGTGCTCCTGCAGGTTGTGGCCCTCGCCCGGGATGTAAGCGGTGACCTCGATCCCGCTGGTGAGGCGCACACGGGCGACCTTGCGAAGCGCCGAGTTCGGCTTCTTCGGGGTGGTCGTGTACACACGCGTGCAGACCCCACGGCGCTGCGGGGAACCCTTCAGCGCGGGAGTCTTGTTCTTCTCGACCTTGTCCTGCCGGCCCTTTCGGACCAGCTGCTGGATCGTAGGCACCGTTTCTCCGTTTTCTGTGTGCCAAGGCTTGGTGGAACTAACCTGCGGTGTTCCCGTCGCACACGGCCCCGTGGTCGACCCACGCGGTCGGGTGTGTTGGGTTTATTCCGGCACGGAATCCCATGGGCTGCTGTACAGCGACGGCGCTCACGCGCGGCGCGCCGAAAAGGCGCTCCGGCTTGGCGCGGCGACCGGTGTGCATGCACGCACAAGGACCCGGGGACACCCCAGGCACAAGGTCAGAGCGTACCTAGCGCATCGGGCTCGGTCAAAACAAATGCAACGCCGCAGGTCGTGGCCGTCGGGACGGAAGTACGGCCGGGGTGCCGGGGAGCTCCCGGCCCCTCTACCACACATCCGGAATGTCCGCACTCCCGACCCTACGCGTCCGCCGGTGTCGCCGCGAGCGGACGGTGCCGCCCGCGCCCGGCCCGGTGACCGCGTGACTCCTCCCCCGCCACCGGTCGCTGCGGGGGCTCCTCCCGGTCGGTGACCACCACCAGCAGGGCCAGGACCAGGGCCGCCGCCGTGTAGACGCCCACCCAGAGCGGCCAGCCACCGGGCGGCGCCCACATCGCCGGGTGGAGGAAGAACGATCCGGTGGTGCCGACGGCGTTGCGGCGCAGCGCCCAGACGAAGGCCGCCACGTTCGCGAACGCGAGCGCGAAGGCGGAGAGCAGCAGCAGCCGGCGCCACGGCATCCCCGGCCGCCAGGACTGCCGGGCCAGGATCACGGTGGCCATGATCGGCAGGCCCACCGAGAAGGGCAGCAGGTAGCGGCCCTGCCAGATCAGGCCGAGCGTGCTCGCCTGATTGGCCTGGGCGGCCACCGGGATCACGACGATGCCGATCAGCGCGCCCACGATCGCCAGCGCCTCGCGGAAGCGGGCGAAGCAGAGCGCGAGCAGGCCCAGCATCACCACGATCCCGCTCCAGAGCAGCAATGTCGCGGCCGGCGACGGGGCGTCGAGCCAGCCGAACAGGCCGATCATCTGGTGGACCCAGATGAGGGTGTTGTCGAAGGTGATCCGGGCCGCCTTCAGCGCGGTCAGGTCGTCCGGCGTCGCGATGACGGAGTGGTCGGGGTGCTGGGAGGCCCAGGCCATCGCGCCGACCGTGGCGGCGGCGATGGCGGTGCCCCAGAGCCAGGCCGAGCGGCGGCGCAGCACCTGGCGCAGGGCTCCGCGCTCCTGCAGCAGCAGGGCGAAGAAGAGCGCGCCGGCGAACCAGATCAGGCCCAGCGGCCGGATGCTGATCAGCACGATCGCACCGATGCCCAGCCGGCCCAGCCGGCGGGTGAGCAGCGCCGCGTCCGGCACCATGAGTATCGGCAGTCCGGCGCTCCAGGCCAGGACGCCGGCCGCGATCTCCGGGCCGCTGGGGTTGACCATGCCCGACATGAACAGGGCCATCGGAGTGGCGGCGGCCATCACGCCGAGCAGCGGGACGGAGCGCCGGCGCCACTCGGCGGCCGAGATCACCGCGCTGGCCAGCAGCGCGGCGCAGACCAGCGCCGACATCAGGCGCATCAGGTAGATCCCGCCCTCACCGGACACCATGAGGCTGGGCCAGCCGACGACCAGGTAGTAGGCGGGGTTGTACCGGCCGGCGGCGGTGGTCACCTGCACCTCGCCCCCGTTGTCCCTCAGCTTCGGGGCGCAGTCGGCCGGGACCGTGGACTTGAAGACGTAGCAGGTGTTGACGTCCTTGAGGTCCTGGTAGAACTTCGGCAGCATGACCCCGGTCTCGGCGAACTTGCCCTCGATGTCGGCGACCACGTGCGGGACCATCACCTCGCGGCCCTCGATCTGGCCGCGGGCGACGGCGGCGGCCCTGATGATGTGCGCGTGCTCGTCCGGCGAGGCCCCGATCGGGGTGGCCATCGACCAGGAGCCGCCCAGCACGAAGAACAGGGCGAAGGACACG
This sequence comes from Kitasatospora sp. NPDC056181, assembly GCF_042266225.1. Classification (NCBI taxonomy): domain Bacteria; kingdom Bacillati; phylum Actinomycetota; class Actinomycetes; order Kitasatosporales; family Streptomycetaceae; genus Kitasatospora; species Kitasatospora sp. NPDC056181. The sequence goes on along the minus strand of NZ_JBHJUK010000008.1, from coordinate 81,983 downwards.
GCCCAGAGCCGTCCGGGGGTCGTGGCGAGCCGGTCGGCGAGCCGCTTCAGGGCGTTCATCATCGGGTGCTGGGCCTCGGGGGATTCGGGTCGGTCGGGACAGGCCGGGAGCCGGTCACCGGATCATGCTGGACCAAGACTGGTCACCGTTCTTCGAGCACGTGCCGCCGGGGGCGAACTTCGGGCAGCTGCCGTCCAACTTCTGCACCGTGTGCGACACCCACGGCAGGATCCGGTAGGAGTTCTCCTTGGCCGGCATGTACCGGTCCGCCATCGACGAGGAGACCGTGCCGAACAGGAACAGCAGGGCGAACAGTGTGCCGACGGCCGCGGCCCGCAGGTTCGGGAAGGCCTCACCGGACGCCGTGCTCGCGCCGGCCGGCGTGAGCTCGCCGCCCGCCGTGCGACGCTCCGCCAGCCGCAGCGACACCAGATGCGCTACCAGGGCGCAGATGATCAGACCGCAGTAGAGGAGCTGGTTGTTGGTGCGGGTGTAGAGCTGGACGGTCTGCGTCTCGTACATGTGCGAGGCGATGTACATGCGCATCAGCCAGGCGCTGGCGAACATGCAGCAGATGGTGACCACCAGCGGCTTGCGCAGGCCGAGCCAGAGCGCGGCGCCCAGGCAGACGAACATCACGACGGCGAACAGCCCCATGCCGCCGAACTCGCCCGGCGGTGGCCATTCGCCCACCTTGCCCGGCATGTCGGTGCGCCACATCAGGAAGTACGCCGGGTCGGTGAAGTTGTCGAAGCGGAAGTTGAAGTCCTTGGTGTCCTGCCCCACGGTCAGCATGGTGAGCAGGTAGCTGCCGGCGACGGCCAGGAAGGTCGCAGCGGTGACACCGAGGAAGGCCAGGCCCTTGGCCCGGCCCGTCCGCCACGGGAAGTAGAGCAGCGCCGCGACCACGACGCCGGCCGCGCTCCACAGGAACCAGCCCGAGTAGGTCAGGAAGAGCACGCCCAGGGCCGCGCCGAAGCCGGCCGCCTTGAGCAGCACCGGCCGCCAGGGCGCCGTCCCGCTGCTGCGCAGCTCGACCACCAGCGCGACCAGCACCGGCACCAGGAGAACCAGCACGGTCTGGCTGTAGGGCTTGTAGGCATCGATCAGGGCGAAGGCCGGCAGCACGCCGAAGGCCAGCGCGCGCACCGGGCTGAGCAGCATCCGCCAGGCCAGGTACACCAGCGGGCCGAACCCGGCCGCGCCGAGGATCTGGAGGTCCTTGAAGGCGTACGCGGTGTTGCCGCCGCGGAACCACTCGGCGTAGTAGCCGAGGGTGTAGAGCGGCAGCGGTGGATAGACCGGCGAGCCGGAAGGCTGCCCGTTCGCGACCGCGTGAGCCCATTCGACGATTCGTCCGCTGTCGCCGTTGAGGCCGAACATCGGCCACGGAGTGCCGAGCAGTGCGACGACGGCACCCGCCGCGACGAAGCCGCTGGCGAGGCCGGCCACACCGGCGGCGGCGAAACGGGTGACCAGGTCGAAGTGGCGGCCGGCCCGGAGCCGCAGCGCGACGACGGTCAGCGCGAGCAGCGCCAGGCCGATCAGGGCGAACCGGAACTGGAGCGCCGCGAGGCCGCTCACCTGGGCGATCCGGTCCAGCGGGTCGAGGTCGAAGCCGCGGGCCAGCAGTGGCAGCACCAGCGCCGCCAGGAAGGCGACGACCGCCTCCCCCGCCAGCAGCAACGGGGACGAGGCCCGGCGGTCGGCGCCCGTGCGATGACCCCGGGTCGACACCGCCGTTCGGGTACGTGCCCCGGTCAAGGAGAGCCTGCTGGCGTCCTCGGCACTGACTGTCACTGGACTGGTCCCTCGGCTGGTGAATACTCCGGCTGGCTTCCGGACCCGCGGCTCCGCGGCCGGCTGCGGAAGCGAGGCCCCCGGCGGTTCCTCCGGGGCAGTTGCTCCGGGAATCCTAAGGCTTGATAGCACAGGAGTTCACTGTGGATCGCCCTTTCGGTCGCCCACCCGTCCAGCGGAGGTGACCGGCCGTCGACCGGGCCGCCGACGGCCCGGTCACCCCGCGGCGACCACGGCCAGCATCAGCAGGGTCCAGGCCAGTGACCCCAGGTAGCCGAAGATCAGGCCGACCGTGGCCATCCCGTCGCCGTCCTCGTTGCGCTCGCGGATCTGGTTCTTGGCGATGTGGCCGGTGATCACCGCGGGCAGCCCGAGCCCGATCACGCCGAGCACCAGGGAGGTCACGGCCATGCTGTTGGTGGGCCGTGCCGGGGGCAGCAGGGGCGGCGGCAGGAAGGTGGGCGGCACCTGGCCCACCGGCGTCATCGGCGTCATCATCGGGCCGGACGGCAGGTCGGCCACCAGCCGGGCGAGCTCGCCGTACGTCTGCGCGGCGCTCACCGCGTCGAAGCGCTGGCCGTACTCGTCGGCGGTGAGGCGGCCCTCGGCGTACGCGGCCTTCAGCACGTCGACCGTGCGGTCCCGGTCCGTGTGCGCCGCCCGCATCTGCGACTGGTGCACCTGCGCGGGCGGGCGCGACCTGGCGTACGGATCGGAGGGCACCTGCGGTGGCCTGGCCCCGTACCCGGGGCTCTGCTCGCCCCACGGCTGAACCGCCATCCGCCACCTCCGACACCCGGCGCCCAGCGCGCTCACTGCCTCTCATAGTGCAGGACGAACCGGGGCGCTGAGTAGTTGCCACTTTTCCCGGCGGACTCGGGAACGTCCGGAACGGGGCCCGCACACCTCGTCTGGGTCACCCGTTCGGCCCAGACGCGCCGAAGATCATTAAGGGGGCGACAGCCCCGTCCCGGCGGTGGCAGGCTGTCGCCGAACCACCCCTACCACCGCAGAGAAGGCCACCATGCAGGCGTCAGCGCCGCCGCCCTCCCCCGCACCCGCCCCCAGCGCCCCCTCGGCCGTGAGCATCCAAGGCCTGTGGAAGCGCTTCGGCTCCCAGGCCGCGGTGGCCGGGCTGAGCCTGGAGCTGCCGGCCGGGGCGTTCATCGGGCTGGTCGGCCCGAACGGCGCCGGCAAGACCACCACCCTGTCGATGGTCACCGGCCTGCTCCGGCCGGACCAGGGCACCGTCCTGGTCCACGGCTCCGACGTCTGGGCCGACCCGGTCTCGGTCAAGGCCCGGATCGGCATCCTGCCCGAGGGCCTGCGGATGTTCGAGCGGCTCAGCGGCCGCGAACTGCTCCAGTACAACGGCCGGCTGCGCGGCCTTCCCGGCGCCGAGGTGGACCGCCGGACCGAGGAGCTGCTGGCCGTCCTCGACCTGGCCGGCGACGCCGACAAGCTGGTCGCCGACTACTCCACCGGCATGCGCAAGAAGATCGGCCTGGCCGCCGCGCTGCTGCACAACCCGGACGTGCTCTTCCTCGACGAGCCCTTCGAGGGCGTCGACCCGGTCTCCGCCCAGACCATCCGCGGGGTGCTCAAGCGGTACGCCGCGGCCGGCTGCACCGTCGTCTTCTCCAGCCACGTCATGGAACTGGTCGAACAGCTCTGCGACTGGGTCGCCGTGGTCAACGCCGGCCAGGTGATCGCCCAGGGGCCGCTGGACGCCGTCCGCGGCGAGCGCAGCCTGCACGAGGCCTTCCTGTCCCTGATCGGCGTCCGGGAGGACGACGTCCAGGCGCTCGGCTGGCTCGGGAACGGCCGCACCGACGGCGCACCGGCCGGCGACGGGCGCCCCGAGGGCGACCGGCTCGGGGGCGAACAGCGGTGAGCTCCCCCCAGACCACCGGCGTCCGCGCCGCCCCCACCCCGGTGCCCGACGGCCGGACGGTGGTCCGCGCGCTCGTCGCGCTCAAACTCCGGCTGCTCCGCAACGGGCTGCGGCGCAGCCCCGGCCGGACCGCCGTCTACGTCATCGGCGCCGTGGTCGGCCTGCTGTTCGCGGCCCTGATCGCCGTCGGCATGGCGGTGCTCAACGGCCACGACGGTGCCGGGGACGCCGGCGTGATGCTGACCGGCGTGCTCGCGATCGGCTGGGCCGCGCTGCCGCTCTTCCTCTTCGCCAGCGACGAGAGCTCCGACCCGACCCGGCTCACCATGCTGCCGCTGCGCCCCGGGCCGCTGCTGCGCGGCTCGTTGCTGGCCGCAATGATCGGGCCCGGGCCGCTGGTCGCGCTGGTGCTGCTCACCGGCGCCGCACTGTCCGGCGCGGACGGCGCCGCCTCCGCGGTGGCCGCGCTGGCGGGCGTCCCGCTGGCCGTGGTCTGCCTGGTGACGCTCTCGCGCTCGGTCGCGGCCGGCAACGCCCGGCTGCTCTCCAGCCGGCGCGGCAAGGACTTCGCGATCTTCGGCGGCCTGCTCTTCGCGCTGCTCGTCCAGATCGCCAACCTCGGCTCGCAGAGCGTCTTCGGCAAGCCCGGCGAGCACGGCGTCGACCTCAGCCCGCTCGCGCCGATCGCCTCGGTGCTGCGCTGGGTGCCGCCGGTCGGCGCGGTGGACGCCGCCCGCACCGCCGGCGAGGGGCGCTACGGCCTGGCGCTGCTCCAGCTCGCCTCCACCGCCGCCCTGCTGGCGCTGCTGTTGCGCTGGTGGCGGGCCAGTCTCCAGCAGCTGATGGTCACCGCGGACGCCTCCACCCTGGAGGTGGCGCGCGGGGTGCAGTCCTCCCGCGGCTGGCGCTTCCTGCCCGAGGGCCGGACCGGCGCGGTGATGCAGCGTCACCTCAGGTACGCCTGGCGGGAGCCGCGGGCCAAGGCCGCCGTCTTCACCAGCATCGGGATGACCGTGGTGCTCTGCGTGCTCTCGGTCGTCCAGGGCTGGTCCACCGTGTACCTGATCGCGGCGACCGGGCTGTTCCTCGGCCTGCAGATGGTCAACCTGTTCGGCATGGACGGCTCGGCCTTCTGGATGGTCGCCGCGACCCTGCTCACCCCCGCCGACGCCCGGGACGAGCTGCGCGGGCGGGCCTACGCGGTGCTCTCGTACGCGGTGCCGGTGACCCTCGTGCTGGCCGTGCCGCTGGCCGCCGTCACCGGCGACTGGGCCGGCCTGGCACCGGCCGTCGGCCTGGCGTTCGCCCTGCTGGGCTGCGGCATCGCGATCGGCGCGGTGTTCAGCGTGCTGACGCCGTACACCATGCCGGCCGACAGCAGCCCGATGCGCAACGCCGCTCCCGGCCAGAGCGGCCTGGTGATGCTGAACAGCTTCGGCTCGATGTTCGGCGCCGCCCTGCTCGGCGCCCCTGTGGCCGGCTACCTGGGGTGGGCCCTGATCGCCGACGGCCCGGCCTGGCCGGTCCTCCTGCTCGGCCCGCTCTACGGCGTGCTGGTCGCCGTCCTCGGTCTGCGCCTCGCGGCCGGCCGCCTGCTGGAGCGGATCCCGGAGATCCTCGCCAAGACCGTCGAACGCTGACGGCCGCCTCCGCAGGCACCCCCGGAGCGCCCGGTCCCCGTCGCGGGGCCGGGCGCTCCGGCATCATGGGCGGGAGGCTGTCCTGACCGCAGGGCGGGTACGAGGAGAGCGGACGACACCGTGGGCAAGCGCAGGCAGCAGGAGCAGACCGGTGCGGACGGCGGCGCCGGACCGCTGCTGGCGCAGGCGGTGGGAGCGGTGCTGACGGCGCCGGACGAGCGGCTGGACCTCGCACTGGACACCGGGGCCTCGCTGCTGGCGGCGGCGCCCGCCCAGTGGCCGGCGGTGAGCCGGGCGCTGCTGGCGCACGCGGACACCGCGGTCGGGCGGTGCTGGTCGGCGGGGTGGCGGCCGGCCGACCTGGTCCGGGTGGTGCGGCGGGAGCTGAAGCCGGTCCACCTGGCGCTCGCGGTGGACCTGATCGCCGCCGAGGGGCGGCGCCACCCGGCGGCGGCCCTGGACCGGCGCTGGCAGGAGCAGCTGCGCGAGCTGGAGGCCGAGGTCTGGTGGCAGGGCGACGAGGCGTACCTGGCCGCCTTCGCGCACCGGCACCGGCTGGACCGCTTCGCGCTGGCCACCGCGGTGCTGGAGCTGCTGCGGTCCTGGGGACGGCTGCCCCCGATCGCCCCGGTCGGCCCGGCGCCCGGGGCGGGGGCAGCTCCCGGCCGCCAGGCCGGGGGCGCGCCCCGCGACGGCCAGGCGTCGTCCGGGCCGGTGTCCGGCGAGCCCCGGATGCTCTCCCGGATCCGGGCGCTGCTGGCGAAGGCGGAGTCCACCGAGTACCCGGAGGAGGCCGAGGCGCTGACCGCCAAGGCCCAGCAGCTGATGGCCCAACACAGCATCGACGAGGCGCTGCTGGCCGTCTCCGGCGCGGACCGCAACGCCCCGGCGTCGCTGCGGATCGGCGTGGACAACCCGTACGAGGGCCCGAAGACGATGCTGCTGGACGCGGTGGCGGCGGCCAACCGGTGCCGGGTGGTCTGGGCCAAGGAGTTCGGCTTCTGCACCATCATCGGCTTCGACGCGGACCTGGACGGCGTCGAGCTGCTCTACACCTCGCTGCTGGTGCAGGCCACGCACGCGATGAACAAGGCCGGCTCGCGCCAGCACCTGGACGGCGCCTCGCGCACCAAGGCGTTCCGGCACTCCTTCCTGGTGGCGTACGCGGCCCGGATCCGCGAGCGGCTGGTCGCCGCCACCGAGCGGGCGACCAGCGACGCGGCGGCCGGCCGGCACCTGCGCGAGGACGGCACCGCGGAGCAGCTGGTGCCGGACGAGCGGCTGCTGCCCGCGCTGGCGGCCCGGACCGAGGCGGTGGACCACGAGGTGGGGCGGATGTTCCCGAAGCTGGTCTCGCAGCGGGTCCGGGTGAGCGACGGCGAGGGCTGGGCGGCCGGCCGCGCCGCCGCCGACCGGGCCGCGCTGCACGGCCGGGCCGGTCAGATCCGGCCCTGAGCGGCGCGGGTCCGGGCCGGGAGGGCGCCCGGCCCGGACCGGCGAGCGGCGGCGCGGCGGCCCCGGCCTGATAGAACGGACTCCGGCACGAGCTGAGGGGGAACGGTGGCGGTGACGGAGTCGGGGTACCAGGACCGGGTGCGCGGGGCGCTGCTCGGCGGGGCCGTCGGGGACGCCCTGGGCTGGCCCGTGGAGTTCCAGCAGCTGCACCAGATCCGTGACCAGCGCGGCCCGGCCGGCGTGACCGGGCTGCCGTCCGGCGGCCGGATCGCCGAGGTCACGGACGACACCCAGATGACGCTGTTCACCGCCGAGGGGCTGATCCGCGGTTTCGTCCGGGGCTGGTCCGGCGGCGGCGGCTCGGTGCCGGAGGCCGTCCACGGCGCCTACCGGCGCTGGCTGCTGACCCAGAGCCAGGGCGCGCCGGACCAGCAGCCGCTCCCCCGCCCGTACGACGGCTGGCTGCTGCGGCAGCCGTTCCTGTACGCGCGGCGGGCGCCGGGCAACGCCTGCCTGAGCGGGGTGTCGTACCACCCGGAGTTCGAGGCGCCGGCGCCGTTCGGGCAGCCGGGGCCGATCAACGCGCACTCCAAGGGGTGCGGCACGGTGATGCGCTCGGCGCCGTTCGGGCTGGCCCGGCTGGGCGCCGAGCAGTCCTTCGGGCTGGCCGCGCAGTGCGCGCAGCTCACCCACGGGCACCCGACCGGCTACCTGGCGGCGGGCGCCTTCGCGGCGCTGGTGGAGCGGCTGGCGGACGGCGTGGAGCCGTGGGCGGCGGTCGGGCAGACCGTCGACCAGACCCGGGAGTGGCCGGCGTCCCAGGAGACCGTCCAGGCGCTGGCCCGGGCCGTGCGGGTGGCCGAGGAGTCCGAGCCGTCGGCGGAGGCGGTGGAGCGGGTCGGGCTCGGCTGGATCGCCGAGGAGTGCCTGGCCATCGCGGTGTACTGCCTGCTGGCCGCCGCCTCCGGGCCGGACCCGGCCCGGACGGCGCTGCTGCTCTCGGTGAACCACTCCGGGGACAGCGACTCCACCGGCGCGGTCTGCGGCAACCTGGTCGGCGCGGCCTACGGCGCGGCCGCCCTCCCGGCCGCCTGGACCGAGGCGGTGGAGGGCAACGAGACGCTGCTGCGGGTGGCGGACGACCTGCTGGTGCTGTTCGGCAGCCGGGAGCCGGCCCACCCGGCGCTCGGCGGCCGCTACCCGGCCTGGTAGGCCGGGTCCGGCCGGCGGCCCGTCCCCGGTGACGGGCCGCCGCCCCGCCCGGTGACCCCGCGGCCCTGCGTCCGGCCGCTGCTCAGCGCGCCTGCGGGTCGGTGACCTGGCCGAGGAAGAGCGGCCGGCCGGTGGCGGTGTCCCGGATCAGGAACAGGAACGGCCGGTCGATGTGCAACTCGGCGGGCTGCTTCGGGGCCGCCGCACCCGCCGCCTCCAGGCCGACGCCGCTGCCGGCGGCGGCCACCGTGCCCTCCTCGTCCACCTCGATGGTGGCCTTCTGGACGACGGTGCCGATCTTCAACCGCTCGTTCGTACCGGGCCCGGGGATGCCCCCGAGGTCGGCGGCGTCGAACGCGGCGTTCACGCCGAGCGCGCGCAGCGTCGGGGTCAGCTCGTTGGCCGTGTCGAAGTGGAACCGCGGCAGTGTCAGGTCGACCGACCGCTCGGTGAGTTCGCCCAGGATGCGGGCCAGCTCGGCCTGGTCCAGGCCCTTGACGAAGCCCGCGAAGCCGCCCTGGGCGGGCACCAGCAGGTCCATCGCCAGCGTGCCGTCCGCGTACGGGAGCTCGACGGCCTGCCAGGGCTCGCCGAGGATCCCGCCGGAGCCCTCGGCGTAGCGGAAGGTACCGCTCTGGCGCATCGTGCTGACCGCGGGGGCCGAGCCGTCCAGGCGGTGGAACGGCTTGTCGGCGGTGTACCCGGCCTTGAACGGGGAGGCCCACTTCGCCTTGAGGTAGAGCGCGTCGGTGAGCGCCAGCCGGGTGTCCGGGTTGACGGCCCGCTCGCCGAAGAGGTTCTTGATCCGGCCTTCGGTGGCCTTCTCCACGGCCGCGTTGACGGCCTTGCGGGCGCCCTCCGGGTCCTTCCTGAAATCGGCGGTGTGCACGCCGGTGTCGAAGGCGGTGGCGAGGGTGGCCAGGTAGTCCTGGTTCAGCGGGAAGCCCTGCTGGGCCCAGAGGTCGTCGGACTGCCGCAGGGTCAGCCCGTCGGTGGGCGGGAGCGGGCGGCCGAGGGCGCCGGTGGCGAGGGCGTACTGCTGCGGGGTGAGCTCGGTGTGCAGGGCCTTGGCGAGCTCGTCGGCGGTGGTGCCGCGGGCTCCGGGCAGCACCATGGCGAGCACGGTGGCCAGGCCGGAGGGCGAGAGCACCATGTTGCGGCCGGCCTGGCCGGGGTCGGCGGTGAGGGTGTGCAGGAGGTCCAGGCCGAAGGCGTTGGTGGCGGCCGCGGTCGCGGCGACCTGGGCCGGGTCGGCCGGCGGCGGCGAGGCGGGCGCGGAGGCGCGGACGACGGGCGGTGCGGCGGCGCCGGTGGAGCCGCAGCCGGTGAGCAGCGGCGCGGCGAGCACGGCGGTGAGGGTCGCGGTGAGGAGCAGGACCGCCGGGCGGGGGCCGGTCCGGCCGGTTCGACTGTTCATGGCGGTTCGACGTGCCCCGTGCCCGAACGGTTCCGTCCGGGCACGGGGCGTCGGCAGGGCCGCGGTGCCGTGATCGTCTGCCGCAGGGGTCTCCGGCGGGAGTCACTGCTGCGCGGTGGGATGCGGCGCGCTCAGTCCCAGAGCGCGCCGAGCGCCAGCAGCTCGTCCCGGTACTCGATCCGCTCCACCCAGTCCGCCGGCCAGGCCGCCTCCCCGTGGTGGGCACCGGCGAAGGCACCGGTCAGGCAGGCGATCGAATCGGAGTCGCCGGAGGAGTACGCGGCCCGGCGGACGGCGGCCACCGGGTCGTCCGGGAGCAGGAGGAAGCAGAGCAGGCCGGTGGCGAGCGCCTCCTCGGCGATCCAGCCCTCGCCGGTGGCCAGGCACGGGTCCGCCTCGACGTCGGGCGCGGCGAGCGCCGCGTTCAGCCGGTCGAGGATGCCGAGGCACTCGTCCCAGCCCCGTGCGATGAACTGCTCCGCCGAGCGGTCCTGGGCGTGCGCCGCGAGGTCGCCGAGCCAGGACTCGTCGTACCGGGTGCGGTTGGCCAGTGCGTAGGCCCGCAGGACGGGCACCAGCCCGGCGGGCGGCAGGCCCTCGGCGAGCTTGCGGACGGCGTACGCGGTGAGGTCGCTGGCCGCGAGCGCGGTGGGGTGGCCGTGGGTGAGTGCGGACTGCAGCTGGGCGGCGCCCGCCAGCTGCCGGGTGTCGAGCTCGCGGACCAGGCCGATCGGGGCGACCCTCATGTTGGCGCCGCAGCCCTTGGAGCCGGTGTCGCTGGCCTCCTGCCAGCGGCGGCCGTCGGAGAGCCGCTGGCAGGAGCGCAGGCAGGTGCCGCCGGGGGCACGGTTGTTCTCGGGCGAGCGCCACCAGTCGACGAACTCCTCGCGCAGTGGCCGCTCCAGGCGCAGCGGGCCGAGCGGCCCGCGCTCCAGGGCGGTGCGCAGGCCGCGGCCGAGGGCGAGCGTCATCTGGGTGTCGTCGGTGACCAGCGCCTTCTCGGGGAGCGGGAGTTCACGCCAGTGCTCGCAGTACTGGGCGATGTGCTCGATCTCGTCGAACTCGGTGCGGTGCCCCAGCGCGTCCCCGATCGCCAGCCCCAGCAGTGCACCCGTCGCCTTGCCCATTGTTCGGCTCCCCCCGGCCCTCTCAGGCCTCGACCAGCAGTTCCTCCAGCCCCCGGATCACGTAGCCCGGGCGCCACTCGGGCTCGCGGACCAGCCGCAGGCCCGGCGCCCGGCGCAGCAGTGCGCCGTACGACTCGGTGAGCTCCAGTCTGGCAAGCGGGGCGCCGAGACAGAAGTGGATTCCGGCGCCGAAGGTGATGTGCGGGTTGTCGGTGCGGCCGAGGTCGAGCCGGTCCGGGTCGGCGAAGCGGACCGGGTCGCGGTTGGCGGAGCCGAAGAGCAGCGCGATCTCGGAGCCGCGCGGGACGGTGACGCCGCGTACCTCGACGTCCTCCAGCACCCAGCGCTCGAACATCTGCAGCGGGGTGTCCCAGCGCATCAGTTCCTCGACGGCGGTGGGCAGCAGCTCGTCCACCGAGCCGCGCAGCCGGGCCAGTTCGTCCGGGTTGCGGAAGAGGGCCCACCAGCCGTTGCCGGTGGTGTTGACGGTGGCCTCGTGGCCGGCGTTGAGCAGCAGGACGCAGGTGGAGACCATCTCCTGTTCGCTCAGCGCGTCCGAGCCCTCCTGAGCCTGGATCAGGGCGCTGATCAGGTCGGTGCCCGGCGCGGCCCGGCGCTCGCGGATCAGGGCCCGCAGGTAGTCGGAGAACTCGACGCTCGCGGTGACGGCCCGGCGGGCGGTCTCCTCGGTCGGGTTGAGCTCGAACATGCCGGTGATGTCGGCGGACCACGGCCGCAGCAGGTGGCGGTCGGACTCCGGGACGCCGAGCATCTCGGCGATGACCGCGACCGGCAGCGGCTCGGCGACGGCGGAGACCAGGTCGCCGCCGCCGGCCGCGAGCAGCCCGTCGACCAGCTCGCCGGCGAGGCGCTGCACGGTCGGACGCAGCCCCTCGACCATGCGCGGGGTGAACGCCTTGGAGACCAGCCGCCGGATCCGGGTGTGGTCGGGCGCCTCCAGGTCGAGCAGCCCGTTGTCGTTGAGCGTGTGGAACGGCTCGTGCGCCGGGTCGGGCGCGGGCCGCCCGAACTCCTCGTGCGTGAACCGGTGGGTGTACGTGCGCCCGAGCCGCCGGTCCCGCAGCAGCGCGCTGACGTCCTCGTACCGCGAGACCAGCCACTGGCCGGTCGGCTCGTAGTACGTCACCGGGGCGTGCTCGCGCAGTTCGGCGTACGCGTCGTACGGGTGGGCCACGAACTCCGCCGACCAGGGGTCGAACTTCGCCGTCGTCGTCATCGGTCGATCACTCCAGGCCGTGAGGGGGTAGCCGGAGTGATCATCGTACGCACGCGGCCTGTCCGGTTTAAGCCCCTTCGAGCTGCGGCTCCGGCAGGGCCCGGACCGGACGGGCCGCCCGCGTCCGCTACACGTGACGGGCCACCAGCCGGCGGACCAGCGCCGGGAGCGCGGTGGAGATCGGCTCGCGGATCACCTCGGACGCCGCCTCGTCGAACGGCGTGGGCTCGCCGTTCACGATGATCAGGCGGGCCCCGGTCTTCACCGCGTTGAACGGCAGCGCGGCCGCCGGGAAGACCTTGAGGCTGGTCCCGACGGCGATGAAGACGTGGCAGGCCTTGGAGATCGCGTCGGCCTGCTCCAGCACCACCGGGTCGAGGTCCTCGCCGAACATCACCGTGCGGGGCCTGAGAACGCCCCCGCACCCCCGGCAGGGCGGGTCCGGCTCGCCGGCCGCCACCCGCTCCAGCGCCTCCTCCATCGGGCCGACCGCCCGGCAGTCCACGCACTTCACCTCCCGCGCGGTGCCGTGCAGTTCGAGCACCTTGCGGGCGGTCTGCCCGGCCCGCTGGTGCAGGCCGTCGACGTTCTGGGTGAGGACCCGCACCGGCAGCCCGCTGCGCTCCAGCCCGACCAGGGCCCGGTGCCCGGCGTTGGGCTCGGCGGCCAGCGCGCCCGCGTCCCGGCGCATCAGCCAGGCCCGCCGGCGGACGTCCGGGTCGGCCAGGTACGGGCCGATGGTGACCAGCTCCTGGGCCTTCGGGTCGCGCTGCCAGAGGCCGTTCGGGCCGCGGTAGTCGGGGATTCCGGAGTCGGTGGAGATCCCGGCGCCGGTGAGGACGGCGATCAGCGGGCGCTTCTCGTTCATGCCCCGGACGGTACGGGCCCGTCGTCCCGGGCCGCCACCGAAAATCCCGTGCCCGGCGTGGACCTGCTGGAGCGGGCCGAGGACTTCCCGCCCGGCGGGCCCGTCCCGGTCATCACCGACGGCGAGTGCGACGTGCTGCGCGTGCGGCGCGAGCACGCCCACCTCGGCCCGCAGGGCGCCGTCCTGCCGTTCACCCCGCGCGGGCCGGTCTTCCGGATGCGCTGACGCAGGACGGGCCGCCCCGCCACCCGCGGGGGCGCGGCGGCCCGTCCTGCCGCGGTGTTCAGGCGACCGCCGGGCGCCGGGCCCCGCCGAAGCCGGCCAGCGGTGCCAGCGCCACCAGGAACAGCACCGCGGCCGGCGGGATCAGCGCCAGGTCGGCCGCCGTCATCGCGACGCCGCACAGCACCAGCACCGGGCTCCACCAGCGCAGCGTGCGCGCCGGACCCACCGAGGCGGCGACCAGCAGCGCCAGCAGTCCGACGTAGAACAGCAGCGGTCCCACCGAGTAGAAGGCCGGCAGCACCCCCGGCCGGCTCTGGATGCTGTCGAACAGCCGGTGCTGGTCCGCCTTGTCGACGGCCACCGCCCCGACGTACAGGTCGATGCCGATCTGCACCACCGAGGCCGCCAGGCCCGCGAAGGCCACCCCGGCGAGCGTGCCGGCGCCGATCCGGCCCGCCGTGCCGCGCGGCGAGAGCCGCCCGTGCAGGGCCGCGAGCACCGGGCCGAACAGCAGCAGCCCGGCCAGCATCAGGCTGTGTCCGACCAGCCAGCCGGGGCCCGGGTCGCGGGAGCCGTCCAGCAGCCGGATGCCGCCGTACAGCGCCATCAGGGCGGGGCCGCCGGCGACGGCGTACGGGGTGAGGCGGTCGCGCTTCGTGCTGTCCACGGGTGTTCTCCGGTCTGCGGGTTCCGATTCCGACACCCCAGATGCTGTCGGCCGGCCCCCTCGTCGCGGATCGCCCGCACCGGCGAACCCGCCGCCTCCCCCGTGCGGGGGAGACACCGGCGAGCCCGGCCTCAGCCCTCCCCCGCGACGACCGCCCCCGCCTCGTACGCGAACACCACCGCGTGCACCCGGTCCCGCAGCCCCAGCTTGCTCAGCACATTGCTGACGTGCGTCTTCACCGTGTGCTCGCTCACCACCAGCTCGGCCGCGATCTCCGCGTTGGAGAGCCCGCGCGCCAGCAGCCGCAGCGTCTCCTGCTCGCGCGCCGTCAGCTGCTCCAGCAGCCGGGACGGCGCCCGCACGCCCTGCGCCGGCTGCGCCGCCCCGCCCGGCCGTCGCGCGGCGAACTCCCCGATCAGCCGCCTCGTCACCGACGGCGCCAGCAGCGCCTCCCCGGAGGCCACCATCCGCACGCCGTGCGCCAGGTCGTCCCGCCGGACGTCCTTGAGCAGGAACCCGCTGGCCCCCGCGTACAGCGCGTCGAAGACGTAGTCGTCGATGTCGAAGGTGGTCAGCATGATCACCTTGGTGGCCGGGTACTCCGCGCAGACCCGGCGGGCCGCCTCCAGGCCGTCCATCACCGGCATCCGGACGTCCAGCAGCAGCACGTCCGGGCCGTGCTCGCGCACCGCCTCGATCGCCTCGACGCCGTCGCAGGCCTCCGCGACCACCTCGATGTCCGGCTGCGCGTCCAGGATCATCCCGAACCCGGCCCGCACCAGCTCCTGGTCGTCCGCGACGACCACCCGTATCGGCGTCATCCGCCCACCCTCTCCGCCAGGCCCGCTGCACCCACCGGCAGCCGGGCACTCACCAGGAAACCCCTGCCCTCCGGACCGGGACCGGCCTCGGCCCGCCCGCCGCAGGCCGCCGCCCGCTCCCGGATGCCGACCAGCCCGCGCCCGCCGGACCAGTCGCTGACCGCCCGGTCCGCGCTCGGCCGTACGCCGTGCCCGTCGTCGCAGACCACGACCTCCAGTTCCTCCCCCGCCCGGACCACCCGTACCGAGACCCCGGACGCGCCCGAGTGCTTCACCGTGTTGGTCAGCGCCTCCTGGACGATCCGGTACGCCGCCGCCTCCACGTCGGCCGGCAACGGCCCGTCGAAGGTCCCCAGGTCCAGCTCCACCCGCAGGCCGGCCCCGCGCACCCGCTCGGCGAGCGCCGCCAGCTCGGCCAGCCGCGGCTGCGGCGCCAGCTCCGGCGCCGCGCCCTCCTCCTTCAGCACGCCGAGCACCCGCCGCAGCTGCACCATCGCGTCACGGCCCGAGTCGGCGATGGTGTCGAACGCCTTGACCGCCCGCTCCGGACTGCTGTGCACCACCAGCGGCCCCGCCTCCGCCGTGATCACCATCAGCGAGACGGCGTGCGCCAGGATGTCGTGCATCTCCCGGGCGATCCGGGCCCGTTCCTCCGCCACCGCCCGCGCCGCGTCGCTGGCCGCCCGCCGGCCCGCCTCCCGCGCCCGCTCCGACTCCACCAGCGCGAGCCGGCGCAGCTCGCGCACCAGCGAGCCGAACACGAAGGTGCCGACGGTCAGCAGCAGGCTGAAGAACGCCCCGTTCACCGAGTGGGTGCCCAGGATGTTGGAGACGACCAGGACGACCAGCAGCAGCCCGCGCTGCCAGTCCCGCGCCCGGTCCGCGACCGTGTAGATGGTGAGCACCGCGTACACCGGGATCTGCGGCATCACCGAGTGGGCGACCACCGACACCGGGATGGACGCCAGACCGCTGAGCGCGGCCACCGTCAGCGGCGCCCGGCGGCGCCACGGCAGCGGCAGGGCCGTGCAGAGCGCCATCGCATATACCCACCAGGGCCACGCCCTGTCGTCGTTGAGGACCGCCCAGACCGAGACCCCGGCCGAGAACAGTGCCAACGGCACGTCCAGCACGTACGGGTTCACCCCGGCCATCCGGCTCCGCCAGCGCGCCACCAGCCCCATCACCGCTCCTCCCCCGGGCGCGGGGAGGGCGTCCCCGCGGAGAAGATCATGCCCCACCGGGACGAACCCCGGTACGCGGCGCTCAGCCATGGGCGACCGTCACGCCCCCGGCGTCCGTCCGCGCCAGGATGGCGTGCTGTGCCCCCGGCTGGCGCGGCACCGACACGTCGACCCCGCCCGCGCCCGCGCTCGCGTCCACCGCGTAGGCCTCCCCGGCCGGCACCGTCACCCGCACCCCGCCGGTCCCCGCCCGCGCCTCCACCCTGGCCGGCGCCCCGGCGAAGGACGCCTCGATGCCGCCCGTCCCGGTCCGCAGCAGCGCCGTCGGCGAGGTCAGCCCGCTCGCCTCCACCCCGCCGGTCTCGACCGTGGCCTCCACCTCGCCGGCCAGCCCGGCCAGCGTCACCCCGCCGGTCTCGGCCTTCACCCGCACCTTCGTCCCGGCGGGCACGTCCACCTCGTACCCGATCCCGCAGTCCTCGCAGTCGTACGTCAGCGTCAGCGTGCCGTCCTTCAGCTCGTGGCTGCTCCTCGGCGCCTCGGCGTGGTAGCTCTGGTGCTCGGCCACCTTCACCGCGCTCCCGCCGCCACGCACGGTGACCCCGCCCGTGTGCGCCACGACCACCAGCTCCCGCACCGGCCCGCTCACGTCGTACGCGACGTCCCGCCGCTGCTCGTCGCCCCCGGCGAAGCACCCCGACATCCCTGCCAGCACCGCCCCGGTGATCGCCACCGCTCCCAGCATCCGCTTCATGACCGGCTCCCCTCCACGTCCGTTTACCCGACGCCGAAGAGCCTCCCCCGCCGCACCCGGCGGCCGCCTCGCCCGCCCGGGCGGTTTCCCCGCCTCCCCCGCACGGGGGAGCCGGCCCGGCCGCGGCGTGCCGGGCCCCGGGAACGACGAAGGGCCCGGAGGCTTGATGCCTCCGGGCCCTTCGTTGCTACTGAGTAGCGGGGACAGGATTTGAACCTGCGACCTCTGGGTTATGAGCCCAGCGAGCTACCGAGCTGCTCCACCCCGCGTCGGTAGGTATGACCTTACGCGACTTCGGCCGGGATGCCTAATCGCTTTCCCCACGGCCTGGACCGGCGGCGCAACCGGCACCGGGAACGCCGCAGGGCGGCCACCCCGTGAGGGGTGACCGCCCTGCGATCAGTGACCTGGCCCCTCCTGCCCGACGACGGGCAGGAAGGGGGACTCAGCCGGTGTACGGGCCGTAGTCGTAGTCGTCCAGCGGGACCGCCTGGCCGGAGCCGGCGCCGAAGGGCGACAGGTCGTAGTCGTCGTAGCCGACGGCCGAGTACATGGCGGCCTTGGCCTCCTCGGTCGGCTCGACCCGGATGTTGCGGTAGCGGGGCAGACCCGTACCGGCCGGGATGAGCTTACCGAGGATGACGTTCTCCTTGAGGCCCAGCAGCGGGTCCGACTTGGCGTGGATCGCCGCGTCGGTGAGGACCCGGGTCGTCTCCTGGAAGGAGGCGGCCGACAGCCAGGACTCGGTGGCCAGCGAGGCCTTGGTGATACCCATCAGCTGCGGACGGCCGGAGGCGGGGTGACCGCCCTCGGAGACCACGCGACGGTTCTCGGTCTCGAAGCGGCCGCGCTCGACGAGCTCGCCCGGGAGCAGCTCGGCGTCGCCCGACTCGATGATCGTCACGCGGCGGAGCATCTGCCGGATGATGATCTCGATGTGCTTGTCGTGGATCGACACACCCTGCGAGTTGTAGACCTTCTGGACCTCGGCGACCAGGTGGACCTGGACGGCACGCTGGCCCATGATCCGCAGCACGTCGTGCGGGTTGGTGGCACCCATGGTCAGCTTCTGGCCGACCTCGACCGCCTCGCCCTCGCTGACGAGCAGCTTCACGCGCTTCGAGACCGGGTAGGCGATCTCGTCGCTGCCGTCGTCCGGCGTGATGACCAGCTTGCGGGTCTTCTCGGTGTCCTCGATGCGGACCCGGCCCTGCGCCTCCGAGATCGGGGCCACACCCTTGGGGGTACGGGCCTCGAAGAGCTCGACGACACGGGGCAGACCCTGCGTGATGTCGTCACCGGCCACACCACCGGTGTGGAAGGTACGCATGGTCAGCTGGGTACCGGGCTCACCGATGGACTGGGCGGCGATGATGCCGACCGCCTCACCGATGTCGACCAGCTTGCCGGTGGCCAGCGAGCGCCCGTAGCACATGGCGCAGGTGCCGACGGCCGACTCACAGGTCAGGATCGAGCGGGTCTTGACCTCGCTGATGCCGTGGCGGATCAGCTCGTCGATCAGCACGTCACCGAGGTCGGTGTTGGCGGTGGCAAGGAGCTTGCCGTCCACCGTGATGTCCTCGGCGAGCATGCGGGCGTAGACGCTGGTCTCGACGTCGTCCGTCTTGCGCAGGACGCCGTCCGCACCGACGGTGCCGATCGCCAGCTTCAGGCCGCGCTCGGTGCCGCAGTCCTCCTCGCGGATGATGACGTCCTGGGAGACGTCGACCAGACGACGGGTGAGGTAACCGGAGTCGGCGGTACGCAGAGCGGTGTCGGCCAGACCCTTACGGGCACCGTGGGTGGAGATGAAGTACTCCAGAACGGTGAGGCCCTCACGGAACGACGCCTTGATGGGTCGCGGGATGGTCTCGTTCTTGGCGTTCGACACCAGACCACGCATACCGGCGATCTGGCGCATCTGCATCATGTTTCCACGGGCACCCGAGTCGACCATCATGAAGATGGGGTTCGTCTTCGGGAAGTTCGCGGCCATGGCGTCCGCGACCTCGTTGGTCGCCTGGGTCCAGATGCCGACGAGCTCCTGCTTGCGCTCGTCGTTGGTGATCAGACCGCGCTCGTACTGCTTCTGGACCTTCTCCGCCTTCGCCTCGTAGCCCTCGAGGATCTGGGGCTTGCTCGGCGGGACGATGACGTCCGAGATGGAGACGGTGACACCCGAACGGGTCGACCAGTGGAAGCCGGCCGCCTTCAGGTTGTCCAGGGTCGCCGCGACGGTGACCTTGGGGTAGCGCTCCGCCAGGTCGTTGACGATCGCGGAGAGCTGCTTCTTGCCCACCTCGTAGTCGACGAACGGGTAGTCCTCGGGCAGCAGCTCGTTGAAGAGCGCGCGGCCCAGGGTGGTGTTCAGGCGGAAGGACTCGCCCTCGAACCAGCTCGACTGACCCTCCTCGTCCACCGGCGGGGTCCAGCCGCGGGGCGGGACGGTGCCGATCGGCAGACGCAGCTCGATCGGGGCCTGGACGTCCAGCTCGCGGGCGTCGAAGGCCATGATCGCCTCGGCGGTCGACGAGAAGGAGCGGCCGGCGCCCTTCACGTTGTCGCGGTCCGAGGTCAGGAAGAACAGACCGAGCACCATGTCCTGGGTCGGCATGGTGACGGGGCGACCGTCGGCCGGCTTCAGGATGTTGTTCGAGGACAGCATCAGGATGCGGGCCTCGGCCTGCGCCTCCGCGGAGAGCGGCAGGTGGACGGCCATCTGGTCACCGTCGAAGTCCGCGTTGAACGCGGTGCAGACGAGCGGGTGGATCTGGATGGCCTTGCCCTCGACCAGCTGCGGCTCGAAGGCCTGGATGCCGAGGCGGTGCAGGGTGGGTGCACGGTTCAGCAGCACCGGGTGCTCGGCGATGACCTCTTCGAGGACGTCCCACACGACCGGGCGGGCGCGCTCGACCATGCGCTTGGCCGACTTGATGTTCTGCGCGTGGTTCAGGTCGACCAGGCGCTTCATCACGAACGGCTTGAAGAGCTCCAGCGCCATGGCCTTGGGCAGACCGCACTGGTGCAGCTTGAGCTGCGGGCCGACGACGATGACCGAACGGGCCGAGTAGTCGACTCGCTTGCCGAGCAGGTTCTGGCGGAAACGACCCTGCTTGCCCTTCAGCATGTCGCTGAGGGACTTCAGCGGACGGTTGCCGGGGCCCGTGACCGGGCGACCACGACGGCCGTTGTCGAACAGGGCGTCGACGGCCTCCTGGAGCATGCGCTTCTCGTTGTTCACGATGATCTCGGGGGCACCGAGGTCGAGAAGCCGCTTCAGGCGGTTGTTGCGGTTGATGACGCGGCGGTACAGGTCGTTCAGGTCGGAGGTCGCGAAGCGGCCACCGTCCAGCTGCACCATCGGACGCAGGTCCGGCGGGATGACCGGGACGCAGTCCAGCACCATGCCGTTGGGCTTGTTGGTGGTCTGCAGGAACGCGGAGACGACCTTGAGGCGCTTGAGCGCACGGGTCTTCTTCTGGCCCTTGCCGGTGCGGATGATCTCGCGCAGGCGCTCGGACTCCTCCGCCAGGTCGAAGGTCTCGAGGCGGTCCTTGAGGGCCGCCGCGCCCATCGAGCCGGAGAAGTAGGTGCCGAAGCGGTCGCGCAGCTCGCGGTAGAGCAGCTCGTCGCCCTCGAGGTCCTGGACCTTGAGGTTCTTGAAGCGGGCCCACACCTCGTCGAGGCGGTCGAGCTCGCGCTGCGCACGGTCGCGCAGCTGCTTCATCTCGCGCTCGGCACCCTCGCGCACCTTGCGGCGCACGTCGGCCTTGGCGCCCTCGGCCTCCAGCTCGGCCAGGTCGGTCTCGGCCTTCTTGGCACGGGCCTCGAGGTCGGAGTCGCGGCGGTTCTCGATCTGCTGACGCTCGACCGAGACGTGCGCCTCCAGGGACGGGAGGTCGCGCTGGCGGCGCTCGTCGTCGACCCAGGTGATCATGTAGGCGGCGAAGTAGATGACCTTCTCGAGGTCCTTCGGCGCCAGGTCGAGCAGGTAGCCCAGACGGGACGGGACACCCTTGAAGTACCAGATGTGGGTGACCGGGGCGGCCAGCTCGATGTGGCCCATCCGCTCACGGCGCACCTTGGCGCGGGTCACCTCGACGCCGCAGCGCTCACAGATGATGCCCTTGAAGCGGACGCGCTTGTACTTGCCGCAGTAGCACTCCCAGTCCCGGGTCGGACCGAAGATCTTCTCGCAGAAGAGTCCGTCCTTTTCGGGCTTCAGGGTGCGGTAGTTGATGGTCTCCGGCTTCTTGACCTCGCCGTGCGACCACTGGCGGATGTCGTCGGCGGTGGCCAGGCCGATGCGGAGCTCGTCGAAGAAGTTGACGTCAAGCACTGGTCGTCAAGCCCTCTTTCGTAAGTCGAGAGTCGTTCGTGTGGTCTGAGGGGGGCCTGGGGGCGGGCCGGCTCTCAGTGGTTAAGAGCCGGCCCAACCTCCGTCAGACCTCTTCGACGCTGCTCGGCTCGCGCCGGGACAGGTCGATGCCGAGCTCCTCGGCGGCGCGGAACACGTCCTCGTCGGAGTCCCGCATCTCGATGGACTGGCCGTCCGAGGACAGCACCTCCACGTTGAGGCAGAGCGACTGCATTTCCTTGATGAGGACCTTGAAGGACTCGGGAATGCCGGGCTCGGGGATGTTCTCGCCCTTGACGATGGCCTCGTAGACCTTCACGCGGCCGAGAACGTCGTCGGACTTGATGGTGAGCAGCTCCTGCAGCGCGTAGGCCGCGCCGTACGCCTCAAGGGCCCACACCTCCATCTCACCGAAGCGCTGACCACCGAACTGCGCCTTACCACCGAGCGGCTGCTGGGTGATCATCGAGTACGGGCCGGTCGAACGGGCGTGCAGCTTGTCGTCGACCAGGTGGTGCAGCTTGAGGATGTACATGTAGCCGACCGAGACCGGCATCGGGAACGGCTCGCCGGAGCGGCCGTCGAACAGCCGGGCCTTGCCGGTGGAGTTCACCAGGCGCTCACCGTCACGGGTGAGGGTGGTGTTGTCCAGCAGGCCGGTGATCTCGTCCTCGCGGGCGCCGTCGAAGACCGGGGTGGCCAGGTTGGTGCCGCCCTGGACCGTGTCGGCGCCGATCGCCTGCAGGCGCTGGGCCCACTCGTCGGCGAGGCCGGAGACGTCCCAGCCCTGCTTGGCGAGCCACCCGAGGTGGATCTCCAGGACCTGTCCCGGGTTCATTCGGGACGGGACACCCAGCGGGTTCAGGATGATGTCGACCGGGGTGCCGTCCTCCAGGAACGGCATGTCCTCGACCGGCAGGATCTTGGAGATGACACCCTTGTTGCCGTGGCGGCCGGCGAGCTTGTCACCGTTGGTGATCTTGCGCTTCTGGGCCACGTAGACGCGGACCAGCTGGTTCACGCCCGGGGGCAGCTCGTCGCCCTCTTCGCGGTCGAAGACGCGGACGCCGATGACCTTGCCGGACTCACCGTGCGGCACCTTCAGCGAGGTGTCGCGGACCTCACGGGCCTTCTCACCGAAGATCGCGCGGAGCAGGCGCTCCTCCGGGGTCAGCTCGGTCTCACCCTTGGGCGTGACCTTGCCGACCAGGATGTCGCCGGTGACGACGTCGGCGCCGATGCGGATGATGCCGCGCTCGTCGAGGTCGGCGAGGACCTCCTCGGAGACGTTCGGGATGTCCCGGGTGATCTCCTCGGGGCCGAGCTTGGTGTCACGGGCGTCGACCTCGTGCTCCTCGATGTGGATCGAGGAGAGGACGTCGTCCTGGACGAGGCGCTGCGACAGGATGATCGCGTCCTCGTAGTTGTGACCCTCCCACGACATGAACGCCACGAGCAGGTTCTTGCCGAGGGCCATCTCGCCCTCGTCGGTGCACGGGCCGTCGGCCAGCACCTGGCCGGCCTCGACCCGGGCGCCCTCGTCCACGAGCACCTTCTGGTTGAAGGCGGTGCCCTGGTTCGAGCGGGTGAACTTGGCGGCGCGGTACGTGGTGTACGTGCCGTCGTCGTTGGCCACGGTGACGTAGTCGGCCGAGACCTCCTGGACGACACCGGCCTTCTCGGCGGTGATGACGTCCGCGGCGTCGACGGCGCAGCGGTACTCCATGCCGGTGCCGACCAGCGGAGCCTCGCTCTTCAGCAGCGGCACCGCCTGGCGCATCATGTTCGAGCCCATGAGCGCGCGGTTGGCGTCGTCGTGCTCGAGGAACGGGATCATGGCGGTCGCGACCGACACCATCTGGCGCGGCGAGACGTCCATGTAGTCGATCTCGGTGCCGGGGATGTAGTCGATCTCGCCACCACGGCGGCGGACCAGGACGCGCGGCTCGGCGAAGTGCAGGTCCGCGGTCAGCGGCGCGTTCGCCTGGGCGATGACGTAGCGGTCCTCCTCGTCGGCGGTCAGGTAGTCCACCTTCTCGGTGACCACACCGTCGACGACCTTGCGGTACGGGGTCTCGATGAAGCCGAAGGCGTTGACCCGGCCGTACGAGGCCAGCGACCCGATCAGACCGATGTTCGGGCCTTCGGGGGTCTCGATCGGACACATGCGGCCGTAGTGCGAGGGGTGCACGTCACGGACCTCGAAGCCGGCGCGCTCACGGGAGAGACCGCCGGGGCCGAGCGCGGACAGACGACGCTTGTGGGTCAGGCCCGACAGCGGGTTCGTCTGGTCCATGAACTGCGACAGCTGGCTGGTGCCGAAGAACTCCTTGATGGAGGCGACGACCGGCCGGATGTTGATCAGGGTCTGCGGCGTGATCGCCTCGACGTCCTGGGTGGTCATGCGCTCGCGCACGACCCGCTCCATACGGGCGAGACCCGTACGGACCTGGTTCTGGATGAGCTCGCCGACGTTGCGCAGGCGGCGGTTGCCGAAGTGGTCGATGTCGTCGACCTCGACCACGATGTCGCGGCCCTCGTCGTCACGCCACTCGGTCTCGCCCGCGTGCAGCTTCACCAGGTACTTGATTGCACCGATGATGTCGGGCTCGGTGAGCACGCCGGAGTCCAGCGACTCGGCGTTGCCCAGCTTGCGGTTGACCTTGTAACGGCCGACCTTCGCGAGGTCGTAGCGCTTCGGGTTGAAGTAGAGGTTCTCCAGAAGCGTCTGCGCGGCCTCGCGCGTGGGCGGCTCGCCCGGGCGCAGCTTGCGGTAGATGTCCAGCAGCGCGTCGTCCTGGCCCTGGGTGTGGTCCTTCTCCAGGGTGGCACGCATCGACTCGTACTCGCCGAACTCCTCGAGAATCATCTCGTTGGTCCAGCCGAGCGCCTTGAGCAGCACGGTGACGGACTGCTTGCGCTTGCGGTCGATGCGGACGCCGACCATGTCGCGCTTGTCGATCTCCATCTCCAGCCAGGCACCACGCGAGGGGATGACCTTGCAGGAGTAGATGTCCTTGTCGGACACCTTGTCCAGGGTGGAGTCGAAGTACACACCCGGGGAGCGGACCAGCTGCGAGACGACGACACGCTCGGTGCCGTTGATCACGAACGTGCCCTTGTGGGTCATGAGCGGGAAGTCGCCCATGAAGACCGTCTGAGACTTGATCTCACCGGTCTCGTTGTTGGTGAACTCGGCCGTGACGAAGAGCGGAGCCGCGAACGTGAAGTCGCGGTCCTTGCACTCGTCAATGGAGTTCTTCGGCGGCTCGAAACGGTGGTCGCGGAAGGTCAGCGACATCGACCCGCTGAAGTCCTCGATCGGGGAGATCTCTTCGAAGATCTCCTCCAGACCGGACTTCGTGGGGACGTCCTGACCACTCTCCAGGGCCGCCTCGACCCGGGACTTCCAGGCCGCGTTACCGAGCAGCCAGTCAAAGCTCTCGGTCTGCAGGGCCAGGAGGTTCGGGACCTCGAGGGGCTCCTTGATCTTCGCGAAGGAGACGCGGAGCGGGGCGGTGGATGCGGCGGAATTGTTCGAGGCGTTGCGCGGCGCGGCCAAGAGGGGGGTCCTTCCGAGGGCTCGGAGCTCACTACGCGCGTACCGGCCGGGCCTGGAAAGGCTTGGTCCCACCTCCCTCGCCACTGGCCTCTGCCGGGGGTGAAAACCCGAGGTCAGAGCCGTTTTGCGGAGGCGGTGCCAGACCCCTTCAGGGCAACGCAAACTCCGGGCGACGAGTCACGGAGCAGCTAACAGGCAGCGCAAAGGGACAGTGTAGCCAAATGGCACACTGCTGTCCAGCTCTGATTCGGAAACCGAATCGGAGACTCCTCCCGGTAGCCGGCGGGCGCGAACGCCCCCCGGGTACTGCACCGGCCCGGGCACTCCCGGGCCTTCACGACTCACCTGGAGTCACTTCCCGCCGGAGGTGCTGGTTATGCATCCAGCAACGAACCAACCGGGCGGACTCGCGCCTTGAGAATCGCGCGCCGCGCCTGGTTCGTCAAGGGTCCGCCTCCGGCGCGGACCTCGACCCGTCCATCGCTGCGAACCCGCCCGGCGTTACAGAAGCCGTGGTGAGGGCCACTCTCGATGACAGCGATCACCATACCCGCCCGCGCCGACACTGCCGAGTGCGCTCTCGGCCACACCGGTGGTTCCCCGCCGCCGGGCCCGCCGGGGGCCGGGAACGCGAAAAGGCCGGGCCGACCACCCGCGAGGGTGATCGGCCCGGCCCAGGCGTCCTCAGCCCACTAGGGGGCTGGGGGGCACCTCCCGGCCGCTAGGGCCGGGGGAAAGTCACTTGACGGTGACCTTGGCGCCGGCGGCCTCGAGGGCAGCCTTGGCCTTCTCGGCAACGTCCTTGGCAACCTTCTCCAGGACCTTGGCACCAGCGGTGTCAACGAGGTCCTTGGCCTCCTTCAGGCCGAGGGAGGTCAGGGTGCGCACCTCCTTGATGACCTGGATCTTCTTGTCGCCGGCACCGTCGAGGATGACGTCGAACTCGTCCTGCTCCTCAGCGGCCTCGGCGGCCGGGCCGGCAACGCCGGCGGCGGCAACGGCGACCGGAGCGGCAGCGGTGACGTCGAACTTGTCCTCGAAGGCCTTCACGAAGGCAGCGAGCTCGATGAGGGTGAGCTCCTCGAACTGCGCGAGCAGCTCGTCCTGGGTCAGCTTCGCCATGATTGGCGTCCTTCCACTAATTCGGCAGGTGGTGCCGTATGTACGGGTTGGCGGGCGTACGGGCCCGCAGCGAGGCGTGAGCCTGCCGAATTACTCGGCGGCCTCGTCCTCGGCGGCGGGAGCCGGCGTACCGGCACCGCCCTGCTCGACCTTGTCGCGCAGCGCGTCCACAGTGCGGACGAGCTTCGACGGCAGGGCCTGGAAGAGCGCAGCAGCCTGGGACTGCTTGGCCTTCATGGCGCCGGCCAGCTTGGCGAGCAGCACCTCGCGGGACTCGAGGTCCGCGAGCTTCTTGATGTCATCGGCGGACAGCGCCTTGCCGTCAAGGACACCGCCCTTGATGACGAGAGCGGGGTTCTCCTTGGCGAAGTCACGCAGAGCCTTCGCCGACTCCACCGGGTCACCGGTGACGAAGGCGACAGCCGTCGGACCGTTGAACTGGTCGTCGAGCTCCGTGATCCCGGCCTCGTTGGCAGCGATCTTGGTCAGCGTGTTCTTCACCACGGCGTACTGGGCGTTGTCACCCAGCGAGCGACGCAGGGTCTTGACCTGCTTCACCGTCAGACCGCGGTACTCGGTCAGTACGGCCGCGTTCGAGGCGCGGAACTTGTCCGCGATCTCGGCGACGGCAGCAGCCTTGTCGGGCCTAGCCATAGGCTTACGCCTCCTTCCGTGATGTCGAAGTCCGGCCGACCGCAAAAGTCGACCATTCTCACCTCGGACCGCCGGACGGAAGGAAAGCTCCTGCAGAAAAGCAGATGAGCCCCGGTGCGCAGGCGCACGGGGCTCAGTACGACCTCGACAGGCCCACGTGCGAACACGGGGGACCCGGAAGTCCAAGCTCCAAACAATCCTGCGCGGGCTGCCTGCGCTGAAAGCGCAGATCCTTCGGTCGCACACTCCCCTGCGGGCGCATGGCGACAACCAGCGGTCTTTGGCTTCGGCAACAGTAGCCGGAGCCCACCGTCCGGGGCAAATCGCCCAGCATCACCGCCCACCGGCGGGACGGCCGGGGCGCAACGGGAGGCCGGGACGGTCAGCGGGCCAGCGGGGAGACGTTGCGGACGCCCGCGTCCACGGTGTCCGCCTCGGCCGGGGCCTGGGCCGAGAGGCTGCCGGCGAACTCGGAGTAGAGCACCGAGTCGTCCGCCCGGCCGCCCTCCCCGGTGCCGGTCCGCTGGAGCTTGACCAACTGGTCCTTGTCGTTGAGCCAGAGGTCCAGGGTCAGCGAGGCCGAACCCCCGGGGGCGAGCGCGGCGCGCAGGCCGTCCCGGCGGGCCGGGCTCAGCTGGGTCTGCGCGGCCGCGTACCGCCCGGCGTCGGTGGTGACCCGGTAGTGCACGACCGCCGAGTCCTCGAACTTCTCCTCGCCGAGGAACTGCGCCTCCACCCCGTCCGCGGTCGCGGCGGCCAGCGCCTCGATCGGGTTGAGCAGGTCGATCAGCCCGGCGTACGGGACCTCCCGGTGGCCGTCCGGGCCCGGCGTGCCGGTGAACCGCTCCCAGTGGCGGCCGCCGAGCCGGGCCGCGGTCGCGGCGTCGCCGCCCTGGTACGCCACGGTGTCCACGACGATCAGCTGCTCGGCCTCGGCCGGGGTGGAACGTTTGACCTGGAGGGCGGTCTTCGGCAGCCAGAACATCGGGCCGGAGCCGGCGTCCGGGCCGAGCCGGTAGCTGACCTTGGCCCGGCGGGCGGTCTGC
Organism: Kitasatospora sp. NPDC056181; assembly: GCF_042266225.1. Lineage (NCBI taxonomy): Bacteria > Bacillati > Actinomycetota > Actinomycetes > Kitasatosporales > Streptomycetaceae > Kitasatospora > Kitasatospora sp. NPDC056181. The sequence continues at coordinate 54,941 of NZ_JBHJUK010000008.1, read as the reverse complement.
ATGGCCAGCTGGGCGGAGAGCAGGACGCCGTGCGGCGACCGGTCGGTCGGCTTGGCCGGGCCGGTCGGGGAGGCGCTGGTCGGCGTCGGCGTGCCGGAGGGCACCGACGGCGAGCCGTCACCCCCGCCGCACGCCGTCAGGCCGCCCGCCAGCAGCGTCGCGGCCACCACCGCCGCCAGCTGCCGCCGCACCGCCATGTCAGCTCCCCTTCCGTCCCTGACGCGCCTGTTCCGAGCCACCTTGCCACCAGGAGCCCGGCCGACGGGCGGCGCCCCCTCCTCCGACCGGGTGAGCGGCCGACCGGCCCGGACCGGACCGGGGGCGGGGCGGGCTCAGCCGCCGAAGAGCCTGGAGAAGTCGGAGCTCTTGCCGACGTCACCGAAGGCCGGCGCCTCGATCTTGGCCGCGGTGCCGAGACCCGAGTACTTGACGGTGACGGCCTGCTGCTCGCCGTTCTTGTTGCTGTAGCCCTTGAGCTGGACCAGCTCCTGGGTGCCGTTGATCCAGAAGTCGACGGTCATCGTGTTGCCGCCCGCCGCGAGGGTCTGCTGGACGGCGGCGCGCTGGTCGCTGCCGAGCGCGGTCATCGCCTCGGTCAGCTTGGCGACGTCCTCCACCGCGCGGTAGTGCGTGGTCTGGACCCCGCCGACGGCCTCCGCCCCGACCTTGGTCGGCTTGCCGGCCTGGGCCGCCACGGTGAGCTGGAGCACCGGGTTGCTCAGCTGGGTCACGGTCAGGAACATGCCGGCCATCGGGCCCACGCCCGGGTCCTGCGGGGTGACCTTCGCCCAGTGCTTCCCGGCCAGGGCGGCCGTCACGTCGGGGCCGCCGCCGAGGAAGATGTCGTCGCCGACCACCCGGGTCTTGGTGGACGCCTTGCCCTTGCCGGCCACGTCGATGTCGGTTCTCTGCTTCCACTGGGCGGTGCCGGTCATGGTGTTGTCCGGCAGGGCCAGCTCGACGTTGCCGTTGGCGGCCTTCTCCATCACCACGGCCGAGGCGGCCAGCGCGGCCTTCGGTTCGAAGCCGGAGGCCTTGCCGGCGGCCGGGTCCTCGGAGGACTTGGTGTCCGCCTTGCCGTCACCGCAGGCCGCCAGTCCTCCGAGCAGCACGGCGGCTGTGACGGCGACGGAAGCGAGGCGCAGAGCACGCATGAAGAAACCCCCAATGAGGCCCGATTGTCAGGTAATACTCAGCGGACTCTAACGGATCGTCAAAGTCCGCCTGACAACGGCCACCCCCGGAACGGCTCAGCCGGTCGCCGCCGGGGTCTCCGTGGCCGCCACGGCCTCGGAGACGTCGGTCGTGGTGACCACCGTTCCGGCGCTGCCCTGGACCGTGGCGCGGAGCCGGACCAGCCGGTTCCCGGGCGCCACCCAGAAGTCGTAGCCGATCGTCGTGACCCCCTGCTGCCGCTGGTAGGCGAGCACCACCGCGAGCCGGTCGGGGCCGAGCCCCTCGTCGGCGCCGAAGTACTCGGCCACCGGCGCCGTGGCCCGGTAGTGCGCCACCGTGCCGCCGGCCAGCTGCTCGCCGCCGAGCGAGGTGAGCTTCCCGGCCAGCGCCATCGCGTGCGCCGGGCCGCCCGGATTGGCGACCAGCCCGCTCAGCCAGCCGCCCGCGTACGCCGCACCGGGCGCCCGCGGGTCCAGCGACTCGACGTCGGCCCGCTCGGCCCGCCTCGCCGGCGCCCCGCCGTACGCGAGGTCGAGCGCGCCGTCCCGGGTCTGGAGCCGGCCGGTGCCCGACTCGTCGGTGACGGTCAGGTCGACGGCGTCCTTGGCGCCCCAGATGACGGTTCCGGAGGCGGTCCGCCGCCCGGCGGGACCCTCCTCGACGGTCTGGACCTGCGCGCCGCCGACGTCGTCCAGGGCCTGCGCGGCCGAGAGCAGCACCTGCTTGGGCGGCCGGACGGTCGCGGCCCCGTCACCCGGGGTGCGCTCCCCCGAGACGGCCATCAGGCTGCATGCGGTGAGACAGCCGGCGAGCAGCAGCAGGGCTGCCCCCCAGACGGCGGGGCGAAGGGCGGGCAGCACGGCACACTCCGGCAGTCACACAAGAAAGTCACATGATCCGACCGGCTGAGCGTACGACGCGCCACACCCCTCTTTCCCCCCGCCCCGGTCTCGATCCGGACACGACGACGGGCCCGCACCCCGGTGAAGGGGTACGGGCCCGTCGTACGGACTACTGCTGCGCCCAGGACGCGGCTACCGGTGTGAGCTCGGGGCTCAGACGGAGGCCGGGTCCTCCTCGACCAGGAGGTTGCGGGTGCGGTTCGGGTCCACCAGGATGCCGGGGCCGATGGTGGTGGAGACCGCGGTCTTCTTGATGTAGCGGCCCTTGGCGGCGGACGGCTTGGCGCGGAGCACCTCGTCCAGCGCGGCGGCGTAGTTCTCGACCAGCTGCTCGTCGGTGAAGGAGACCTTACCGATGATGAAGTGCAGGTTCGAGTGCTTGTCGACGCGGAACTCGATCTTGCCGCCCTTGATGTCGTTGACAGCCTTGGCGACATCGGGGGTGACGGTGCCGGTCTTCGGGTTCGGCATCAGACCACGGGGACCGAGCACGCGGCCGAGGCGGCCGACCTTGCCCATGAGGTCCGGGGTGGCGACGACGGCGTCGAAGTCCAGCTTGCCCTTGGCGACCTCGTCGATGAGCTCGTCGGCACCGACGATGTCGGCACCCGCAGCACGCGCGGCCTCGGCACGCTCGCCGGTCGCGAAGACCAGGACCCGAGCGGTCTTACCGGTGCCGTGCGGGAGGATCACGGTGCTGCGGACCATCTGGTCGGCCTTGCGCGGGTCGACGCCCAGACGCATGGCGACCTCGACGGTGCCGTCGAACTTGGAGGTGCTGGTCGCCTTGGCGAGGCGGATGGCCTCGAGGGGGGCGTAGAGGCGGTCGCGGTCGACCTGAGCGTCCGCGGCCTTCAGAGCCTTGCTGCGCTTCACTGCTGCTCCTGAGTGGGGAATGGAGTCGTGGTATCGACGGGCCGCGCAGGCCCTACCACATGGACGAGAAGGGTGATCAGCCCTCGACCGTGATGCCCATCGACCGGGCGGTGCCGGCGATGATCTTGGACGCGGCGTCCAGGTCGTTGGCGTTCAGGTCGGGGAGCTTGACCGTGGCGATCTCGCGGACCTGGGCGGCCGTGAGCTTGGCGACCTTGGTCTTGTGCGGCTCGGCGGAGCCCTTCTCCACGCCCGCGGCCTTCAGGATGAGGCGCGCGGCCGGCGGCGTCTTCGTGATGAAGGTGAAGGAACGGTCGTCGTAGACCGTGATCTCCACCGGCACGATCATGCCGCGCTGCGACTCGGTCGCAGCGTTGTAGGCCTTGCAGAACTCCATGATGTTGACGCCGTGCTGACCCAGCGCGGGGCCGACCGGCGGCGCCGGGTTGGCCGCACCGGCGTTGATCTGGAGCTTGATAAGCCCCGTGACCTTCTTCTTCTTGGGAGGCATTTCTCTCCGGGTCCTTCCGAGAGGTGATTGCTGGTGCGTGCCGAACCGGGGCGACACCCGGCCGCCAGCACACACATCGGACCAGGTTAACGCGGATGCGCCGCTGGACCAAAACGACTTCGGGGCGGAGCCGCAGCCCCGCCCCGAAGCCGAAGCTCAGTGCTAGTTCTTCTGGATCTGGTCGAAGGAGAGCTCGACCGGGGTCTCCCGGCCGAAGATCTCGACCAGGCCCTTGACCTTCTTCGAGTCCGGGTTGATCTCGTTGATGGTCGCCTGCAGGGTGGCGAACGGGCCGTCGGTGACGGTGACCGAGTCGCCGACCTCGAAGTCGAGGACCTGGATCTCGCTCGGCTTGACCGGCGAGGGCTTGCCGGCCTCCTTGGCCGCCTGGCGCTCGACGTCGGGCGCCAGCATCTTGACGACCTCGTCCAGGGTCAGCGGGTACGGGTCGTAGGCGTTGCCGACGAAGCCGGTGACACCGGGGGTGTTGCGCACGACGCCCCAGGACTCCGGGGTGAGGTCCATGCGCACCAGGACGTAGCCGGGGAGCTTGTTCTGGCGGATGGTCTTGCGGTCGCCGTTCTTGATCTGGACGACCTCCTCCTGCGGCACCTCGGCCTGGAAGATGTACTCCTCGACGTTCAGCGAGACCGCGCGCTGCTCCAGGTTCTGCTTGACCCGGTTCTCGTAGCCCGCGTAGGTGTGGATCACGTACCACTCGCCCGGCATGAAGCGCAGGTCCTCGCGGAACTTGGCGACCGGGTCGACCTCGACGGCCTCCTCGGCCTCGACCTCGACCTCGTCCTCGACCTCGTCGGCGGCCTCCTCGGCCTCCTCGACGGCGGGCTCCTCGTCGGACTCCACGTGCAGCGCGGCCTCCTCGGCCGGCTCGCCGGCCTCGGCCTCGTCGTACGCCTCGGCCTCGTCCTCGTCGCTGTCCGCGGCGTCCACGATCTGCTCGGCGGCCTCGACGTCGTCAGCCAGCTCGGCCGCGTCCAGCTCGGCGGCGACATCCGCCTCGCGGACGGTCTCGTCGGCGTCGTACAGGGGGGACTCAGACACGGTGGCTGCTTCTTTCCTGGAGATGGTGAAGGTGGCGCGCTCCAAGGCCGCTCCGGCGCCGCTCCGCTCACGCGGGCGCCGGCAACTGTCTCGGAGACTTCAACAGTACCGAGTCAACGGTAGCGGCCGCGTACGTCCGGCGCCGACAGCTCGACCCGGGCCGATGAATCGGCCCGGGTCGGGAAGCTGTTTCGAAGGTGGGGCGGCTCGGTCAGCCGAAGATCCAGAGGCTGAGCTTCGAGAACCCGTAGTCGAGACCGGCCACGAAGGCCATCACGACCACGACGAACACGACCACCACGGTGGTGTAGTTGACCAGCTCGCTGCGGGTGGGCCAGACGACCTTGCGCAGCTCGGCGATGATCTGCCGGTAGAACAGGGCGAGCCGGGCGAAGACGCCCTTCTTGGCCCGCTTGCCGGACTTCTTGTCGCCGGAGCGGCCGGCCCGCTTGCGGTCGCGACGCGACTCGCCCTCGGCGGGCGTGGTCTCGTCCGCGCCGTCGGCACCCTCGGGGTTGCCGCTCTCAGGCGTTGCGGTGGAGCCCGTGGTCTCCGTCACTCGTCCTCACCTGAATCCGGGTCCTGCCGAGCATCACCTGCGTACCCGATCGGGCACGAGCGGCCGGCTAAAGCGGTGCTGTTCGGTGCCCTCTCCGCATCAAGCCCGCTCGCTCTGTGGAGCGAACGGGCTGAATACGGATCAAGCAGCAGGGCAAGAGGGACTTGAACCCCCAACCGCCGGTTTTGGAGACCGGTGCTCTACCAATTGAGCTATTGCCCTACGGTGCCTCGCGGCTCCTGTAGCGACCACCAACCTACCGCATCTCCCGCCGCTGTATGCACAAGCGGTGAAAGCTTCGGCTTTCTCGGTGGCCGTCGAGCAGTGAGTGTACGTGGTCGAGTGGGGTTTGGTCGAACCTCTTCTTCAACCGCCCACGTCGGCGCGGTCGCCATGCGGACACCGCCGTACATATGGTGAAACCCCCATGCCCGGTCCGTCCCGATTCTGCGACCATGCAGGCATGAGCGCTTCCACCCCGCAGCCCGACAGTTCCGTCCGCCCCGCCGACCGACGGGTCTCCGCCCGGATCGGCGCCATCGCCGAGTCCGCGACCCTCGCCGTGGACGCCAAGGCCAAGGCCCTCAAGGCGGCCGGCCGACCGGTGATCGGCTTCGGCGCCGGCGAGCCGGACTTCCCCACCCCGGACTACATCGTCGAGGCGGCCGTCGAGGCCTGCCGCGACCCGAAGAACCACCGGTACACCCCGGCGGGCGGTCTGCCCGAGCTGAAGGCCGCGATCGCCGCCAAGACGCTGCGCGACTCCGGCTACTCGGTGGACGCCTCCCAGGTCCTGGTGACCAACGGCGGCAAGCAGGCGATCTACGAGGCGTTCGCCGCGATCCTCGACCCGGGCGACGAGGTCATCGTCCCGGCCCCGTACTGGACCACCTACCCGGAGTCGATCCAGCTGGCCGGCGGCGTCCCGGTCGAGGTCGTGTCCGACGAGACCACCGGCTACAAGGTCTCGGTCGAGCAGCTGGAGGCCGCCCGCACCGAGAACACCAAGGTGGTGCTCTTCGTCTCGCCGTCCAACCCGACCGGCGCGGTGTACACCGAGGCCGAGGCCCGGGCCATCGGCGAGTGGGCGCTGGAGCACGGCCTCTGGGTGCTGACCGACGAGATCTACGAGCACCTCGTCTACGGCGACGCGAAGTTCACCTCGCTGCCGGCCCTGCTGCCCGCGCTGGCCGACAAGACCATCGTGGTCAACGGTGTCGCCAAGACGTACGCGATGACCGGCTGGCGGGTGGGCTGGGTGATCGGCCCGAAGGACGTCGTCAAGGCCGCGACCAACCTGCAGTCGCACGCCACCTCGAACGTCTCCAACGTCGCGCAGCGCGCCGCGATCGCCGCCGTCAGCGGCGACCTCTCCGCCGTGCACGAGATGCGCACCGCCTTCGACCGGCGCCGCCGGACCATCGTGAAGATGCTCAACGAGATCGAGGGCGTCCTCTGCCCCGAGCCCGAGGGCGCGTTCTACGTCTACCCGTCCGTCAAGGGCCTGCTGGGCAAGGAGATCCGCGGCAAGCGCCCGCAGACCTCCGCCGAGCTGGCCACCCTGATCCTGGACGAGGCCGAGGTCGCGGTCGTCCCCGGTGAGGCCTTCGGCACCCCGGGCTACCTGCGCCTGTCGTACGCGCTCGGCGACGCCGACCTGGTCGAGGGCGTCGGCCGGATCCAGAAGCTGCTCGCCGAGGCGACCGCCTGACGGCACCCGCCCGGCCCGGACCGCCCCCTTCACCCCTTCGGGGGACGTGAAGGGGGCGGTTCCCGTATCCGGGCCCGATGCGGCAGTATCGGCGAATGGAACGCCTGCTGAATCCGCGAGACGTCAGGGACCTCCCCAAGGCCCACCTGCACCTGCACTTCACCGGCTCGATGCGCCCCGCCACCCTGCTGGAACTGGCCGACAAGCACGGCGTCCGCCTGCCGGAGGCACTCAGCTCCGGCGAGCCGCCCAGCCTGCGGGCCACCGACGAACGCGGCTGGTTCCGGTTCCAGCGCCTCTACGACACCGCCCGGTCCGTCCTGCGGGACGAGTCCGACATCCGCCGGCTGGTCCTGGAGACCGCCGAGGACGAGCGCCGGGACGGCTCCCGCTGGCTGGAGATCCAGGTCGACCCGACCTCGTACGCGCCCCGGCTCGGCGGTCTGATCCCCGCGCTGGAGCTGATCCTGGACGCCGTCCGGCACGCCTCCGAGGTCACCGGTGTCGGCATCCGGGTCCTGGTCGCGGCCAACCGGATGAAGTCCCCGATGGACGCCCGGACCCTGGCCCGGCTCGCCGTCCGGTACGCCGACCAGGGCGTGGTCGGCTTCGGCCTCTCCAACGACGAGCGGCGCGGCCTCGCCCGGGACTTCGACCGGGCCTTCGACATCGCCCGCAGGGGCGGGCTGCTGGCCGCCCCGCACGGCGGCGAGCTGGCCGGCCCGGAGTCCGTCCGGGACTGCCTGGACGACCTCGGCGCGGGGCGGATCGGCCACGGCGTCCGGGCCGCCGAGGACCCGCGGCTGATGCAGCGGCTGGCCGACCGTCAGGTCACCTGCGAGGTCTGCCCCTCGTCCAACGTCTCGCTGGGCGTCTACGAGCGGGCCGAGGACGTCCCGCTGCGCCGGCTGTTCGACGCGGGCGTGCAGCTGGCGCTGGGCGCCGACGACCCGCTGCTGTTCGGCACCCGGCTGGCCGCCCAGTACGACCTGGCCCGCGACGTGCTCGGCTTCAACGACGCGGAACTCGCCGAGCTGGCCCGCCAGTCGGTGCGCGGTTCGTGCGCGCCGGAGAGCACCCGCAAGGAGCTGCTGGCGGACATCGACACCTGGCTGCTGGACGGGTCCCGCCCCTAGGGTCCGCCCTCCGGGGCGGGGCCGTCCTCCGGGGCGGGACCTAGAGCTTGACGCCCACCATGACCGGCTCGTTGACCAGCTCGACGCCGAACGCCGCCCGGACGCCGTCGCGGATCTCCCGGGCCAGCGCCAGCAGGTCCTCGGCGGTGGCCGCGCCCCGGTTGGTCAGGGCCAGCGTGTGCTTGGTGGAGAGGGTGGCCGGGCCGCTGCCGTAGCCCTTGCCGAAGCCCGCCTTGTCGATGAGCCAGGCGGCCGAGGTCTTGGTGCAGCCGTCCGGCGCCGGGTAGGCGGGGGCGGTGAGCTCGCGCTCGGCGGCCAGGGCCAGGAAGGCGTCGTACTGCTCGGCGGTCAGCACCGGGTTGGTGAAGAAGGAACCCGCCGACCAGGTGTCGTGGTCGGCCGGGTCGAGCACCATGCCCTTGCCCGAGCGCAGCCGCAGCACGGCGTCGTGGGCCTCGCGCAGCCCGACCGGCTGGCCCTGCTCGACGCCCAGGTGCCGGGCCGTCTCGGCGTAGGCGACCGGGGTGGAGAGCCCGCCGTGGTCGGCCAGCCCGAACCGGACCCGCAGCACCACGTAGCGGTCCGGGTCGGCCTTGAAGCGGCTGTGCCGGTAGGAGAAGGCGCACTCGGCGTTGGAGAGCGTCACGGTCTCGCCGGCCCGGCGGTCGTAGGCGACCACCTCGGTGACGGACTGCGCCACCTCCTGGCCGTACGCGCCGACGTTCTGGACGGGCGTGGCACCGGCCGAGCCGGGGATGCCGGCCAGGAACTCGATGCCGGCCAGGCCGTGCTCCACCGTACGGGCCACCGCCTCGGCCCACACCTCGCCGGCGGCCAGCTCCAGGGTGGTGCCGTCCAGCGCGAAGCCGGTGGTGGCGATCCGCAGGACCGTCCCGGGGAAGCCGGCGTCGCCGATCACCAGGTTGGAGCCGCCGCCGAGGACCAGCAGCGGCTCACCGGCGGCGTCGGCCTCGCGGACGGCGGCGACCACCTCGTCGTCGGTGGTCGCGGTCACCAGGCGGCGGGCCGGACCACCGAGCCGGAGCGTGGTCAGCGGGGCGAGGGGGGCGTCGAGTTCTACCAGCACGCCCACCAGCGTACGGGGAGGGGCCGGGCCGCCCCTCCCCCGCCGGGCGTCTCAGGCCAGCCGGACGACGGCGCGGGACATGCCCAGCACCTTCTGGCCGCCGTAGGTCGCCACCAGGTCGACCTGGACCTTGCGGTCGTCGAGCAGCTTGGCCACCTTGCCGGTGACCTCGATCACGGAGCCGACCCCGTCGTTGGGCACCGGCACCGGGCGGGTGAACCGCACGCCGTACTCGACCACCGCGCCCGGGTCGCCGACCCAGTCGGTGACCACCCGGATCGCCTCGGCCATGGTGAACATGCCGTGCGCGATGACGTCCGGCAGGCCGACCTCCCTGGCGAACTTCTCGTTCCAGTGGATCGGGTTGAAGTCGCCGGAGGCGCCCGCGTACTGCACCAGTGTGGCGCGCGTCACGGGGAAGGACTGCGCGGGCAGCTCGGTGCCGGCCGCGACCTCGTCGAAGCTGATCGCCATGGTGCTACTCCCCCGCCTCGTCGGCGGCACGGGCCACCAGGGTCATGACCGACGTCACCACGTGCTCGCCGCTCGCGTCCGACACCTCGCCGCGCACGGTGAGCACGTCGTTGCCCGCGAGCGACTTGATGTTGTCGATGGTCACCGCGACCGAGAGGCGGTCGCCGGCCCGCACCGGGCGGGTGTACGCGAACTTCTGGTCGCCGTGCACCACCCGGCTGTAGTCCAGGCCCAGCTCCGGGTCCTGGACCACCTGGGCGGCGGCCCGGAAGGTCAGCACGAACGGGAAGGTCGGCGGGGCGATGACGTCCTGGTGCCCGAGCGCCTTGGCGGCCTCCGGATCGGTGTACGCCGGGTTGGCGTCACCCACGGCCACCGCGAACTCGCGGATCTTCTCCCGGCCGACCTCGTACGGCTCGGTGGGCGGGTAGGTCCGCCCGATGAAGGAGGGGTCGAGTGCCACGGGCAAACTCCTCGTCAGTCCGGTGGATGGCAAAAAAGACTCCGGGCCGCACCCAGTGAGGGTGCGGCCCGGAGTCGAAGACCTGAATCACACAGGCCCGGCGCCCTGCAACAGGGTCAGCGGGTCTCGCGGTGCGCGGTGTGCGAGTTGCAGCGGGGGCAGTGCTTCTTCATCTCAAGACGGTCCGGGTCGTTACGCCGGTTCTTCTTGGTGATGTAGTTCCGCTCCTTGCACTCCACGCAGGCCAGCGTGATCTTCGGGCGGACGTCGGTGGCAGCCACGGGAGTGCCTTCCTTGGACAATGAATAAGAACACAACAAGAGTAGCCGACCGGGAGTGCGATCTCCCGACCGACTACGCGGGGTAGCGGTGACCGGACTTGAACCGGTGACACAGCGATTATGAGCCGCTTGCTCTACCAACTGAGCTACACCGCCACAGTGATCCGGAGCACAGCCGAAGCTGACTCCTTTTCACCAGAGCCCCCATGCGGAATCGAACCGCAGACCTTCTCCTTACCATGGAGACGCTCTACCGACTGAGCTATAGGGGCGAACGAGGAAGAGATTACACGTTCCGCGCCCAGAGGTGAAATCGGTATCCCGTGGCGAAGACCGCAGGTCGGCGGCGTGCACGGGCGAGCGATCGAAGGCCGGGTGTTCGACCGGCCTCCGGCGGCGCGGCCCGACCCGATACGACTAATGCCCGCCTCCCGGCGCCCCGCGCCCGCGCCCCATAGGCTCGACGCTCATTGATCGGGACGGACCGGGCAGTCGGACGGGCCAGCGCGAGAAGGAGCCGGGCGATGGACAGCGCAGCCGCCGACGGGCACTCCGGACCCGGCCCGGCGGCCAACCCGCTCGGGCACGGCCCCGTGCTGCTGCTCACCGACGCCCGGCTCGCCGACGGCCGGGTGGTGGACGTGCGGATCAGCGGCGACCGGATCCAGGCCGTCGGCACCGCCGGCAGCCTCGGCCCGCTGCCCGCCCTGCCCGGCACCCCCACCGCCACCACCGGCGCCCGGATCGACCTCAAGGGCTACCTGCTGCTGCCGGCCCCGGCCGAGGCGCACGCCCACTACGACGTCGCCTTCTCCGCTGCCCTGCCCACCCCGCCGCCGGAGACCCCCGCCGACCTCACCCGGCGGGTCACCGAGGCCGCGCTCACCTCGCTCGGCTACGGCGCCACCGCCCAGCGCACCCACGTCCGGATCGGCGACGTGCACGGGCTGCGCCGGCTGGAGGCCGTGCTCACCGCCCGCCAGGCGCTGCGCGGGCTCGCCGAACTGCAGGCCGTCGCCATGCCCCGGCTGCTCACCGGCCGGGCCGGGGCGGACGGCCGGGCCCAGTTGCGCGACGCCCTCAAGCTGGGCGCGACGGCGGCCGGCGGCTGCCCGGAGCTGGACCCGGACCCGGCGGGGTACGTCCAGGTACTGCTGGAGGCCGCCCGGGAGGCGGACTGCCCGGTGGACCTGCACACCACGGGCGCCGACCCGGTCCAGCTGGCCCGGCTGGCGAGCGCGCTGGCACCGCTGCGGCCGCGGGTGGTGCTCGGCCCGTGCGGATCGCCGGCGCCGGGCGCCGCGACGGTGCTGGCCACCAGCGGCGTCCGGGTGGTCTGCCTGCCGCAGAACGGCCGGTGCAGCGGGCTGGAGGGCCGGGCCGCCGAGCAGCGACCGGGGCTGCTGCGCGAGCTGCTGGAGGCCCGGGTGCCGTTCGCGGCGGGCAGCGGCTCGCTGCGCGACCCGGCCAACCCGGTGGGGCGGGCCGATCCGCTGGAGGCCGCGTACCTGCTGGCGGCGGGCGGGCTGATGGCGCCGGAGGCCGCGTACGACGCGGTGGCCAACCAGGCGCGGGCGGTGCTCGGGCTGCCGCCGGTCCGGGTGGACGCCGGGTTCCCCGCGGAGCTGCTGGCGGTGCGCGGGGACAGCCTGGCGGGGGCGCTCGCGGGCGGGCACAGCCGCCTGGTGGTGCACAGCGGACGGGTGGTCAGCCGGACCAGCGCGGTGCGGGAGTTCGCCGACACGGTGGTGCTGGCGTTGCCCCGGCAGTCGGGGAGCACGGGCGGGGGCTGACGGGGTGGGCTGACGGGGCGGGGGCTGACGGGACGGGGCCTCAGCAGGTGACGGGGCGCGCGGTGTTGTCCGCGCGCCCCTCCCCACCTGCTGGCCGCCGCCGGGGCGGCGGAGCGGCCCCAGGCATCCCCCACACGGAGCGGGGCCGCTCCCTCACCGCGACGCTACGCCCGCCGACGGTCCGTCCCGGCCGGCCTTGACGCCCTCCTGTCGTCCGCCGGGCTCCTCCTGACGCTCCTTTGACACCTCTGACACCTCTCCGGGCCGGCCGGAGCGGTCTCAGGGCTCGTAGCGGTAGCCGATCCCGGGCTCGGTGATCAGGTGGCGCGGCCGGCCCGGGTCGCGTTCCAGCTTGCGGCGCAGCCCGGCCAGGTAGACCCGCAGGTAGTTGCCGTGCCCCTCCTGCGCCGGGCCCCAGACCTCGCGCAGGATCTGCCGCCCGGGCACCAGCCGGCCCGGGGCGGCGAGTAACAGGGCGAGGATCCGCCATTCGGTGGGAGTCAGCCGGACCGGGCCGTCGGGGCCGGTCACGGTGGTGGCGGCGAGGTCCACGGTGTGGTCGCCGATCACCGCCGCGGCCGGAGCGGGGCCGCCCGGCGTCCGGCGCAGCACGGCGCGCAGCCTGGCCAGCAGCTCCTCCATCAGGAACGGCTTGGTGAGGTAGTCGTCCGCACCGGCGTCGAGCGCGTCGACCTTGTCGGCGGCGCCGGAGCGGCCGGAGAGCACGATGATCGGCACGGCGCTGCGGCGGCGCAGGCCCCGGATCACCTCCATGCCGTCCAGGTCGGGCAGGCCGAGGTCGAGCAGGACGGCGTCGGGCGTGGTCTGCGCGGCGCGGTCCAGGGCCTCGCCGCCGCTGACGGCCGTCCGGACGGCGTACCGGCGGGCGCTGAGGTTGATCCGCAGGGTGCGCAGCAGCGCCGGTTCGTCGTCGACGATCAGGATCTCGCTCATGCGCCCACCCCTCCTGCCCGGTCGTCCGGGCGGTCGTCGTGAACGGTCTGCGCGGCGGGCAGGGTGAGCAGCATCGTGGTGCCGCCGCCGGGGGTGTCCTCGACCTCCAGGCTGCCGCCCATGGCCTCGGCGAGGCCGCGGGAGAGCGCGAGCCCCAGGCCGACGCCGGTGGTGTTGTCGGTGTCGCCGAGGCGCTGGAAGGGCAGGAAGACGCGGTCGCGGTCCTCGGGGGCGATGCCGGGGCCGCGGTCGATCACCCGGACCTCGACCCGTTCGGCGTGGTGGCTGGCGGCGACCAGCACGGGCGCGCCGGGGGCGTTGTGCCGCAGTGCGTTGGTGACGACGTTGGCGAGGACGCGCTCCAGCAGCGGCGGGTCGACCAGCACCGCCGGCACGGTGTCGAGGTCGAGCGGCTGGACGGGCGCGTACGGGTCCGCCAAGGAGTCCAGGGCCCTGGGCAGGATCTCGTCGAGGTGCGTCTCGGCGAGGTGGAGGGTGAGGGCGCCGGCCTGGAGGCGGCTCATGTCGAGCAGGTTGTCCACCAGCCGGGTGAGCTTGACCAGGGACTCGTCGGCGGTGGCGAGCAGCTCGGCCTGGTCCTCGGGCGAGAACTCGACGTCCGGGCTGCGCAGCGAGCCGACCGAGGCGAGGGCGGCGGCCAGCGGGGTGCGCAGATCGTGGCTGACGGCGGCGAGCAGGGCGGTGCGCATCCGGTCGGCGGCCTTGATCGGCTCGACCTCGGCCGCGACCACGGCGAGCCGGTCGCGTTCCAGCGCGGCGGCGACGTGCGCGGCGAAGGCGGTGAGCACGCGCTGGTCGGCGGCGGGCAGCCGGCGGCCGGTGAGGACGAGCACGGCGTCGGGGCCGACCGGGATCTCGGTGGTCTCCCCCGGCTGCGCGGGCCCCGGGCCTGCCTCGCCCTCCCCGTCGCAGCGGGCCAGCACCTCGCCGCCGGTGCGTTCCAGCAGGGCGACGGAGTCCATGCCGAAGGCCGTCCGGGACTTCTCCAGCAGTGCGGGCAGCGCGTCGGCGCCGCGCAGCACGCTGCCGGCGAGGGTGGAGAGGGTTTCCGCCTCGGCGGTGGCCCGGGCGGCCCGGGTGGTGAGCCGGCTCGCGTGGTCGACCACGGTGGAGACGGCCAGCGCGACGGCGGCGAAGACGACCAGCGCGACGATGTTGTTGGTCTCGCCGATGGTCAGGGTGTGGACGGGCGGGATGAAGAAGTAGTTCAGCAGCACCGAGGCGACGACGGAGGCCAGCAGCGCCGAGGTGGCGCCGCCGAGCAGGGCGACGATCACCACGCCGAGCTGGAAGATCAGGGCGTCGGTGGTGAGGTTGACGGTGTGGTGCGCCTGCGAGAGCACCGCGGTGAGCAGCCAGGGCAGGACCAGCCCGGCGACGTAGCCGGCGATGGTGCGGCGCCTGGAGTGGCGGCGTCCGAGCGAGGGCAGCCGGCCGCGGCCGGTGAACTCGTGGGTGACCATGTGGACGTCGATGTCCTCGGAGGCGTCCACGGTGGTCTCGCCGATGCCGGGGCCGGTGAGGAAGCGGGTGATCCGGCCGCGGCGGCTGGTGCCGAGGACCAGCTGGGTGGCGTCGTGGGCGCGGGCGAAGGCGAGCAGCGCGGTGGGGATGTCGTCGCCGACCACCACGTGGTAGGTGCCGCCGAGGGTCTCGACCAGTTGCCGCTGCTGGGCGAGCGCGCCGGAGGAGGCGCCGGCCAGGCCGTCGCTGCGGGTGACGTGGACGGCGAGGAGGTCGCCGCCGGCGGTGCGGTCGGAGATCCGGGCGGCGCGGCGGATCAGCGTCTCGCCCTCGGGGCCGCCGGTGAGGGCGACCACGACGCGTTCGCGGGTCTCCCAGACGCGGTCGATGTTGTGGCTGGCCCGGTAGTCGCGCAGCCCCTCGTCGACCCGCCCGGCCACCCAGAGCAGGGCGAGCTCGCGCAGGGCCGTCAGGTTGCCGACCCGGAAGTAGTTGGAGAGCGCGGCGTCCACCTTCTCCGCCCTGTAGACGTTGCCGTGGGCCATCCGGCGGCGCAGCGCCTGGGGGGCCATGTCGACGAGTTCGATCTGGTCGGCCCGGCGGACCACCTCGTCCGGGACGGTCTCGCGCTGGGGGATGCCGGTGATCTTCTGGACGACGTCGTTCAGCGATTCCAGGTGCTGGACGTTGACGGTGGTGATGACGTCGATCCCGGCGTCCAGCAGCTCCCCGACGTCCTGCCAGCGCTTGGCGTGCCGGCCGCCGGGGATGTTGGTGTGCGCCAGCTCGTCCACCAGCACCACCGCCGGGCGCCGCTTCAGCACCGCGTCGAGGTCCATCTCCTCGAACTCGGCGTCGCGGTAGGAGCGGGTGAGCCGGGGGACGGTCTCCAGGCCGGCGAGCATGGACTCGGTGTGGCGCCGCCCGTGGCACTCGATGAAGCCGACCACGACGTCGGCGCCGCGTTCCCGTCTGCGCCGGGCCTCGTCCAGCATCCGGTAGGTCTTGCCGACACCGGGGGCGGAACCGAGGTACACCCTCAGCCGGCCGCGGCGGGGGCCGGTGCCGGGGGTGAGGTCGCGGGCCATGGGCGCTGCTCTTTCGTCTTCTTCGCACGAGGGTCGTCTTCTTCGCACGAGGGTCAGGGCGTACGTCGGCCGACCCGGGCGGGGGGTGGTTCCCCGGCCCGGGTCGGCCCGTCTCACCGGTCCAGCCGGTCGGCCGTCACTTTCGCCGGCCTCACTTCTGCTGTGCCAGTGCGGTGTTGAGCAGGACGACGTTGACGCCCTGCTGTCCGAGGAAGCCGAGTGAGGGGCCCTCGGTGTACTTCTCCACGAGCTCGTTCAGCCGCTCGGGCGAGACGTTCCCGCGGGCCCTGGCGACCCGGTCGACCTGCTCCTTGGCGTAGGCGACCGAGATGTGCGGGTCGAGGGCGGAGCCGGAGGCGGTGACGGCGTCGGCGGGCACGCTCGCCGGGTCGACGCCGTCGAACTCGGCGACGGCCTTGCGGCGGTCCTCGATCGTCTTGGTGAGGTCCTCGCTGTTCGGGCCCAGGTTGGAGGCGCCGGAGGACTTCGGGTCGTAGCCGTTGGCCGACGGCCTCGGCTGGAACCACTTCGGGTCCGGGGCGGCGGCCTCGTCGGTGTCGGAGGGGTTCTTCTTCGGCAGGTCGTAGCTCTGGCCCAGCAGGCTGGAGCCGGCCTCCTTGCCGTCGGCGGTCTTCACGATCGAGCCGTTGGCCTTCCCGCTGAAGGCGGCCTGGCCGATCCCGGTGACCAGCAGCGGGTAGGCGAGGCCGAGGATCACCGTCATCACCAGCAGCATCCGCAGCGCGGTGAAGTGCGTGCGCACGGTGGTGGGCAGGGGCTTGGACATCTGGGGTTCTCCTCTCTCAGCTCAGGCCGGGGATGAACTGGACGACGAGGTCGATCAGCTTGATCCCGACGAAGGGGACGACCAGCCCGCCGAACCCGTACAGCCCGAGATTGCGGCGCAGCAGGGAACTGGCGTCCGAGGGGCGGTACTTGACGCCGCGCAGGGCGAGCGGGATGAGGCCGACGATGACCAGGGCGTTGAACACGATGGCCGAGGTGATCGCGGACTGGGGGCTGTGCAGGCCCATGACGTTGAGCTTGTCCAGGCCCGGGTAGACCGCGGCGAACATCGCGGGGATGATCGCGAAGTACTTGGCGACGTCGTTGGCGATCGAGAAGGTGGTCAGCGCGCCGCGGGTGATCAGGAGCTGCTTGCCGATCTCGACGATCTCGATCAGCTTGGTCGGGTTGGAGTCCAGGTCGACCATGTTGCCGGCCTCCTTGGCCGCCATGGTCCCGGTGTTCATCGCGACGCCGACGTCGGCCTGGGCGAGGGCGGGGGCGTCGTTGGTGCCGTCGCCGGTCATCGCGACCAGCTTGCCGCCGGCCTGCTCCTTCTTGATCAGGGCCATCTTGTCCTCGGGGGTGGCCTCGGCGAGGAAGTCGTCCACGCCGGCCTCCTCCGCGATCGCCTTGGCCGTCAGCGGGTTGTCGCCCGTGATCATGATGGTCTTGATGCCCATCCGGCGCAGCTCGTCGAACCGCTCCCGCATGCCCTCCTTGACCACGTCCTTGAGGTGGATGACCCCCAGGACCCTGGCCGGGGCGGTGCCCGCCCTGGCGGCGACCACCAGCGGGGTGCCGCCGGCCGCGGAGATGCCGTCCACCAGGGTGGAGACCTCGTCGGTGACGGTCCCGCCGTTGCCGGTCACCCAGGTGGTGACGGCGGCGGCCGCGCCCTTGCGGACCTGGTGCAGGCCGTCGGCCTCGTCGAGGTCGACGCCGGACATCCGGGTCTGCGCGGTGAACGGCACCCAGGTGGCGTGCGCCAACTCGCCCTGGGCACGGGCCCGCAGGCCGTACCCGGTCTTGGCGAGGACGACGATCGAGCGGCCCTCCGGGGTCTCGTCGGCCAGCGAGGAGAGCTGGGCGGCGTCCGCCAGCTCCTCGGTGGAGACGCCGGCGGCGGAGAGGAACTCGGCGGCCTGGCGGTTGCCGAGGGTGATGGTGCCGGTCTTGTCGAGCAGCAGCGTGTTGACGTCACCGGCGGCCTCGACCGCGCGGCCGGACATCGCCAGCACGTTGCGCTGCACCAGCCGGTCCATGCCGGCGATGCCGATCGCGGAGAGCAGCGCGCCGATCGTGGTCGGGATGAGCGCCACGATCAG
This sequence comes from Kitasatospora sp. NPDC056181, assembly GCF_042266225.1. Lineage (NCBI taxonomy): Bacteria > Bacillati > Actinomycetota > Actinomycetes > Kitasatosporales > Streptomycetaceae > Kitasatospora > Kitasatospora sp. NPDC056181. The sequence goes on along the minus strand of NZ_JBHJUK010000008.1, from coordinate 37,269 downwards.
GGCGACCAGCACGATCATCGACTGCGGGGCGCCCGCGTAGGTGGCCATCGGCTGGAGGGTGACGACCGCGACCAGGAAGACGATGGTCAGCGAGGCCAGCAGGATGTTCAGCGCGATCTCGTTCGGCGTCTTCTGCCGGGCCGCGCCCTCGACCAGCGCGATCATCCGGTCGATGAACGACTTGCCCGGCTCCGAGGCGATCCTCACCACGATCCGGTCCGACAGCACCTTGGTGCCGCCGGTGACGGCCGAGCGGTCGCCGCCGGACTCGCGGATGACGGGCGCGGACTCGCCGGTGATCGCCGACTCGTCGACGGAGGCGACGCCCTCGACGACGTCACCGTCGCCGGGGATGATCTGCCCGGCCTCGACCACCACGTGGTCGCCCAGGCGCAGCGCGGTGCCGGGGACCTCCTCCTCGCCCTGGCTCTTCGGCCAGTCCAGCAGCCGGCGCGCCATGGTGTCGGTCTTGGTCTTGCGCAGCGTGTCGGCCTGCGCCTTGCCGCGGCCCTCGGCGACGGCCTCGGCCAGGTTGGCGAAGACCGTGGTCAGCCAGAGCCAGACGGTGATCGACCAGGCGAACACGCTCGGGTCGGCTATCGCCGCCACGGTGGTGACCACCGAGCCGACCTCCACCACGAACATCACCGGGTTCTTCACCATCACCCGGGGGTCGAGCTTCTTCACCGCGTCGGGAAGGGAGGACACGATCAGCTTCGGGTCCAGCAGGCCGCCGGAGACTCTGTGCGGCGCCGCCGCGGCGGGCGCCTCCGGTTGTGCGGCCGGCTTGTCGGTAAGGGTGGACGACATCAGGAGAGACCTTCCGCGATCGGCCCGAGGGCCAGGGCCGGGAAGTAGGTGAGGCCGACGACGATCAGGACGACGCCCGACAGCAGGCCCACGAACAGCGGCTTGTGGGTGGGCAGGGTGCCCGGGGTGGCGGGGACGGGCTGCTGCTGCGCGAGCGAGCCGGCCAGCGCCAGGACGAAGACCATCGGCAGGAACCGGCCGAACACCATCGCCAGGCCGATCGCGGTGTCGTACCAGTCGGTGTTGACGGTGATCCCGCCGAACGCCGAACCGTTGTTGTTCGCCCCCGAGGTGAACGCGTACAGCACCTCGGAGAAGCCGTGCGCACCGGAGTTCAGCATCTGGGCCCGCTCGCCCGGCAGCGCCATCGCCGCACCCGTGCCGATCAGCACGATCGTCGGCGTGGTCAGGATGTAGAGGGAGGCGAACTTCATCTCCCGCCCGCCGAGCTTCTTGCCCAGGTACTCCGGGGTGCGCCCGACCATCAGACCGGCCACGAACACCGCGACGATCGCCAGGACCAGCATCCCGTACAGGCCCGAGCCCACCCCGCCGGGCGCGATCTCGCCCAGCATCATGTTGAACATGGCGATCCCGCCGCCGAACGGCGAGTACGAGTCGTGGAAGGAGTTCACCGCACCCGTCGACGTCAGCGTCGTCGACGCCGCGAACAGGCTGGACGCCGCGATGCCGAACCGCTGCTCCTTGCCCTCCATCGCCGCGCCGGCCGCCTGCATCGCCGTGCCGGAGTGCTGCGCCTCGAAGAAGGTGATCAGCGCGACCGAGGCCGCCCAGAACAGGCCCATCACCGCGACGATCGCGTAGCCCTGGCGGTGGTCGCCGACCATCCTGCCGAAGGCGCGCGGCAGCGCGAACGGGATCAGCAGGATGAGGAAGATCTCCAGGAAGTTGCTCAGCCCGGTCGGGTTCTCGAACGGGTGCGCCGAGTTGGCGTTGTAGAAGCCGCCGCCGTTGGTGCCCAGCAGCTTGATGACCTCCTGCGAGGCCACCGGCCCGCCGGGAACCGCCTGCGGGTCGCCCACCAGGGTCGCGACCTCGTGGAAGCCGTGGAGGTTCTGCACCACCCCGGTCGCGACCAGGGCGAGGGCGAAGACGACCGAGACCGGCAGCAACAGCCGCAGCGTCACCCGGGTGAGGTCCACCCAGAAGTTGCCCAGGCGGTCCGTCCGGTTGCGGGTGAACCCGCGGACGAACGCCGCCACCACCGCGATGCCCACGGCGGCGGACACGAAGTTCTGCACCGCCAGACCGGCCATCTGCACCAGGTGCCCCATCGCGGCCTCGCCGCCGTAGGACTGCCAGTTGGTGTTGGCGACGAACGAGATCGCGGTGTTCCAGGCCTGGTGGCCCTCCATCTGCGGAACGCCCAGGCTCAGCAGTAGGTGGCCCTGCAGGCGGATCAGGCCGTAGAGGAAGAGCACCGAGACGGCCGAGAACGCCAGCACCGAACGCAGGTACACCGGCCAGCGCTGGTCGGCGTCGCCGTCCACGCCGATCACCTTGTACAGGCCGCGCTCGACTCTGAGGTGCTTGGAGGTGGTGAGGATGCGGGCGATGTAGTCGCCCAGGGGGCGGTAGCACAGGGCCAGGGCGCCGACCAGCGCGAGGACCTGCAGCCAGCCCGTGAGAGTGGAGCTCATGTCAGAACTTCTCCGGGTAGATCAGCGCCACGACGAGGTAGCCGACGAGGGCGACGGCCACGAGCAGACCCACGATGTTCTCGACGCTCATGCGCCCACCTCGCTCCGCTCGGCGGGCGCTTCGCGCCACACGCCGCCACTGATGGTTCGTTCGCTGCGCTCACTCACAGCTTCTCCACCCCCCGCGCGATCAGGGCGATGACGGCGAACACGGCGACCGTGACACCGACGTAGATGAGATCGGACATGGGCTCCACCACAGTGGTTCGGGGGTGGCCGCGAGCGCCCTCTGCGGGGCCCGTGCGGCGCCGGCGGAGGGCCGGCAGAGCCAGCCAAGCGCCTGTACGGGGCGTCACCGCGGTTCTTGACGCCCTCCATACGGATCCCGTTCGCTTGTTGACGAGGTCCATACGGGACCGCTCCCGGGCCGGCCGCGCCGGGGAACACGCCGAAGGGCCCCGGACAGCGCGGTGCTGTCCGGGGCCCCGGTGCGAGGTGTCAGGCGTTCTCGGGCGCCGGCAGCTTCTCGTACTCCGACCGCGCAGCCGGCTCACCGCGCCGGACCGCGCCGGGGGCCCGGCGGGACGGCTGGTACGCCTTGCTGGAGGAGGTGAGCTGCCACGGCACGCTGATCACCATCACGCCGGAGGTGAACAGCAGCCGGCTCTTCAGCCAGAGCGCCGACTGGTTGTGCAGCAGGTGCTCCCACCAGTGCCCGACCACGTACTCGGGGATGAACACCGCCACCGCGTCGCGCGGGCTGCTGCGGCGGTACTCGCGGACGTACTGGACGACCGGCTTGGTGATCTCCCGGTACGGCGAGTCCAGGACCTTCAGCGGCACCTGGACGTCCAGTTCCTCCCACTGCCGCTCCAGCTCCTGGGTGGCGTCGTTCTCGACCGCGACCGTCAGCGCCTCCAGCGAGTCCGGCCGGAACGCCTGCGCGTAGCCGAGCGCCCGCAGGGTGGGCTTGTGCAGCTTGGAGACCAGCACGATCCCGTGGACGTTGGACGGCCGCACCGACTCGGCGTTCGGGTCGTCCACCGCCAGTTCCTCGGCCACGCTGTCGTAGTGCCGGCGGATGCCGCGCATCATCACCCAGAGCACCGCCGCCGCGACCACGGCCAGCCAGGCGCCCTGCGTGAACTTGGTCAGCAGCACGATGACCAGCACCAGCGCCGTGGTGACCGCACCGAAGGCGTTGATCACCCGGGAGCGCTGCGCCGAGCCGCGGACGGCCGGGTCGGTCTCGGTGCCCAGCACCCGGTTCCAGTGCTTCACCATCCCGATCTGGGAGAGCGTGAACGAGGTGAAGACGCCCAGGATGTAGAGGTGGATCAGGCTGGTGACGTCCGCGTCGTACAGCCAGAGCAGCCCGCCGGCCACCACCGCGAGCGCGATGATGCCGTTGGAGAAGGCGAGGCGGTCGCCGCGGGTGTGCATCTGCCGGGGCAGGTAGCGGTGCTCGGCCAGGATCGAGGCCAGCAGCGGGAAGCCGTTGAACGCGGTGTTGGCCGCCAGGATGAGCACCAGCGCGGTGACGGCCTGGATGAAGTAGAAGAGGAAGCTCTGGTCCCCGCCGAAGATCGCGGCCGCCAGCTGGGCGATCACGGTCTGCTGCGGCGCGGTGTGGCAGTCCCCGGGGAAGCCGGTCAACTGGCAGGCGTCGTCGGTGATGTGCACCTTGGACATCAGGGCCAGCGCGGTGATGCCGACGAACATGACCACGGCCGTGGTGCCCATCACGGCCATCGTGGCGGCGGCGTTCTTCGACTTGGGCGCGCGGAAGGCCGGCACGCCGTTGGAGATCGCCTCGACGCCGGTCAGCGCCGTACAGCCGGAGGCGAACGCCCGCAGGCCCAGCATCAGCAGGCCGAGGCCGGCCAGGGTGTCCTTCCCGTCCACCGGCAGGACCCCGTACGAGGCGCTGGCCGCCATCGGGGTGTGCCCGAAGGCCGCCTTGACCAGGCCGGTGACCACCATCAGCACGATGCCGCCGATGAACAGGTACGTCGGCGCCGCGAAGGCCTTGCCGGACTCCCGGACCCCGCGCAGGTTCATCGCCGCCAGCAGGACGACGAAGCCGACCGCCAGCTCGACCCGGTAGTCGGCCAGCGAGGGCAGCGCCGAGATGATGTTGTCGACGCCGGAGGCCACCGACACCGCGACCGTCATCACGTAGTCGACCAGCAGCGACGCCGCCACCACCAGGCCGGAGTTGGCGCCCAGGTTGCGGGACACCACCTCGTACGAGCCGCCCCCGCTCGGGTAGGCGTGCACGACCTGGCGGTACGACATCACGACGACCGCCATCAGCGCGACCACACCGGCCGCGACCCACGGGGTCAGGTACAGGAAGGCGGTGCCACCGACGGTGAGCACCAGCAGGATCTCCTGGGTCGCGTAGGCGACCGAGGAGAGCGGGTCGGAAGCGAAGATCGGCAGCGCCAGCCGCTTGGGGAGCAGCGTCTCGCCCAGCTCTTCGCTGCGCATGGCCTTGCCGATCACTAGGCGCTTGAGCGCCTGGGGCACGTTGAACACATGGGCGAGCGTAAGGGCGTTTATCGGGGTGGCAATAAGCCTCGACGGAGTACCGGGCGGGCCCTGCACGCCCATTGGGCGGAGTGTTCCCGCAGGTCGCAGCCGCTATGTGCGGGGCCTTTCGGGGCGGGCGGGGGCGTTTCGAGGGCGTTAAGCCCCCCCGTTAAGACATCGTCAAGATATGCCGATCGGATGGGATGATTTGGACATTTCCTTTCATATCTCCCCCCTCGGCCCCCGCCCCGCCCCGCCGCTCCCCGCACCGCACCGCGTCGCCACTCCCCGCCCCGCACCGCACCACGTCGCCTCGCCGCGCCCCGCCCGCCCCGTCACATCCGCATCCGGAGCCGGCAGACCACCGCGTCGGTGTGCCGGCGCAGGGCCCGGTCGATGACGGCGCCGCGCCGGTTCTGCAGCGCCCGCTGCCAGAAGCGGACCGGCTCGACCTCGGGGATCAGCACGGTGAGGCGGTCGTAGGTGTGCTCGCCGTCGGCGGCGAGGTCGTTGACGAAGGCGGCGATCGGCGGGCCGAGGCGGCGGTGGCCGTCGGGGATCTCCACCAGTGGCACGCCCGGCTGCCAGAGCTCCCAGTCCCGGCGCAGCGCCTCGGCCTCGGCGCCGTCGTGGACGACGGTGACGGCGAGGACCTCGTCGCCGAGGGAGAGGGCGGCGGAGAGGGCGTCGCGGGTGAGGCGGGTGATGGCGGTGACCGGGACGAGGACGAGGCTGCGCTGCGGGGTGAGGGGGCCGGGGACGTGGCCCAGTTCGAGGCGTTCGCCGATCCGGGCGTAGCTGCGGTGGATCGCCTCGAAGAGGAGGACGAGCAGGGGCAGGGCGAGGCAGATGCCCCAGGCGCCCTCGGTGAACCTGGTGCCGGTGACGACGAGGGCGGCGATGCCGGTGAGGAGGGCGCCGAAGCCGTTGAGGGCGGCCTTGGCGTGCCAGTGGGCGGGCCGCTGCAGCCACCAGTGGCGGACCATGCCGACCTGGCAGACGGTGAAGCCGACGAACACCCCGATGGCGAACAGCGGCACCAGGCGGTTGACGTCCCCGCCGGAGCCGGCCAGCAGTACGGCGGAGACGGCTGCGAGGAAGAGGACGCCGTGGCGGTGGACCTGCCGGTCTGCGCGCAGGGCGAAGACGTGCGGCAGGTGGTTGTCGCGGGCCAGGAGGTGGAGCAGGGCGGGCAGCCCGCCGAAGGAGGTGTTGGCGGCCAGGCCGAGCAGGACGACGGTGGCGAACTGCACGAGGTAGAAGCCGGCGCCGTGGCCGAGCGAGGCGTCGGCGAGCTGGGCGAGGACGGTGACACCCTCCACCGGCTGGAGGTGGAAGCGGCCGATCAGCACCGCCAGTCCGATCAGCATCACGCCCAGCAGCGCGCCGAGCGCGACCTCGGTGTGCTGGGCGCGTTTCACGCCGGGCGTGCGGAAGGAGGGGACGGCGTTGGCCACCGCCTCCACGCCGGTCAGTGCCGAGCAGCCGGCCGCGAAGGCCTTGAGCAGCAGCAGCGCGCCCACGGTGGTGGCGTTGCCGGCCAGCGCGGAGGCGTGTCCGGCGGCGGCCTCGGTGCTCGCCGGCGCGTCCCGGAACAGGCCCGCCACGACGATCGCCAGGATCGAGAGCACGAAGACGGCGGTGGGCGCCATGAACCAGCGCGCCGACTCGGCGATCCCCCGCAGGTTCACCGCCGTGACCAGCGCCAGCACGCCCAGGCAGAGCCAGACCCGGTCGTCGTACAGGCGCGGCACCGCGGAGGTCAGCGCCGCCACGCCGGCCGTCACCGACACCGCCACGTTCAGCACGTAGTCGATCACCAGCGAGGCCGCCGCGGTCAGCGCCGTCCGCCGCCCCAGGTGCGCCTTCGCCACCGCGTACGAGCCGCCGCCGTCCGGGAACGCCGCGATCACCTGCCGGTACGAGGCCACCAGCACCGCCAGCAGCACCGCGATCGCCGCCGTCACCGGCAGGGTGAAGCCCAACCCGTACGCCCCGGCCCCCGCCAGCACCAGCACGATCGACTCCGGCCCGTACGCCACCGACGCCATCGCGTCCAGCGACAACGCGGCCAACCCGCCCCACGCGGTGAGGCGATGACGCTCGTCCGGATCGGAAAGCCGGGCGGCACCGGGCGGCTCGGGCTCGGCGGTGACGGCCTGGGCGGCGACGGGGCTGGACATCGAACGGAACCTCCGCGGTCGGGCTACTGCTCCCGATCCTGCGGGCCGTGCACCCCCGCGCTCCGCTCCCCTACGCGTTCTTGACGCCGCGACGGCGGCCCTTGACGCCGTTTTGAGGGGGGAGGTGGACGGGGGCGGGCGGACCGTTGTCCCGGCGGGCGCCGGTTGGGAAGACGATCAGCTCGTACGGAGGACTCCCGGCGCATGCTGACACGTCCGGGACTGCTCAGCGGGGAGGCTGAAAGGCCGCGCCCGCCCCCTGGGGAACACTTTGCTGCCTCATCAAGGTAATTGCAAGCTATGTGCAATAACGCGCGGGCCACCCCTGGACTACTCTCCGCACATGAACCGTCACCCTGGGCCCCTCCTCCTCATCGACCTCGACCACACGCTCGTCGAGCGCGACGGCGGTGCGGACGCCTGGACCCCCGCCTTCTGCACCACCCACGGACTACCGGCCGACGCGGCCCCCACCGTCTTCGCCCTGTTCCGCGCCGACCCCTCGCCCGCCGGCTTCACCCGGATCGCCGCGCACTACGGCCTCACCCACACCGGCCGGGCCCTCTGGGACGCCCACGTCGCCCACGAGGCCGCCCGCACCCACCTGCTGCCCGGCGTCCCCGACGCCCTCGCCACCCTCCGCGAGGCCGGCTGGACCATCGGCGTCGTCACCAACGGCCACACCGACATCCAGCGCGCGAAACTCGCCCGCACCGGCCTGCTCCCCGCCGTCGACGCCGTCTGCGTCTCCGAGGAGGCCGGCGCCCGCAAACCCGCCCCCGAGATCTTCCACCTCGCCGCCGCCCGCCTCGGCCGCACCCTCACCCCCGCCGACTGGATGGTCGGCAACAACCCCGCCACCGACATCTGCGGCGCCCACGCCACCGGCCTCCGGTCCATCTGGATCACCCCCGCCCCGCCCCCGCCACTCCCCCCGTCCCACCCCGTCCCCACGCACACCGCCCCCGACACACCCGCCGCCGCCACCCTCCTCCTCGCCACCCGCTGACCCCCGTCAGCCCGGAAAACAGAACCGGCCCGAACAGCGTTTCCGCTGTTCGGGCCGGTCTGGTAATCCAGTGGCTGGTGCAGGGTTCGAACCTGCGTAGCTTGCGCGACAGATTTACAGTCTGCTCCCTTTGGCCGCTCGGGCAACCAGCCAGGATTGGTGTCTCCCGGGTGCTTGCCCCGTTCGACTCCGTAAACGATACCTGATCCCGGGGGGTGGTTCGCCACTCGATTGGTCACGTGATGATCAAGGGTTGTGGCGTGGCTGTCGGGGGCGGGGGCGGGGTGGGGCTGGATAGGCTGGGACGGCGGACGCCCCGTGGGGCGGACCGAGCCAGTGAAGCCAGAGCATCAAGGAGACCAACACCCATGGCCGACTCCAGTTTCGACATCGTCTCGAAGGTCGAGTGGCAGGAGGTCGACAACGCGATCAACCAGACCTCCCGTGAGATCGCCACCCGCTTCGACTTCAAGAACGTCGGCGCCGAGATCAGCCGCTCCGGCGAGACGATCGAGATGAAGGCCAACGGCGAGGAGCGCGTGAAGGCCGTGCTGGACGTGCTGCAGAGCAAGTTCATCAAGCGCGGTCTGTCGCTGAAGGCCCTGGACGCCAAGGACCCGCAGCTGTCCGGCAAGGAGTACAAGATCTTCGCGGACGTGAAGGAGGGCATCTCCCAGGACGATGCCAAGAAGGTCGCGAAGATCATCCGTGACGAGGGCCCCAAGGGCGTGAAGGCCCAGGTGCAGGGCGACGAGCTGCGGGTCAGCTCGAAGAGCCGTGACGACCTGCAGACCGTTCAGGCCCTGCTCAAGGGCAAGGACCTCGACTTCGCGCTCCAGTTCGTGAACTACCGCTAGTCACGCGGCCCGGCCTGCGCGGGCGCAGGCCGGGCCCGCGAGGGCATGACGGGGCACATCGGGGGTGCGGCGCCGGAGTCCTCGGCCGCCGCCCCCGATGTGCCCCTTCCCCGATGTGCCGCCCCGCCGATGTGCCGCCCCCGATGTGCCACCCCGATGTGCCCCCGGCCGCCGGGCGGTCCGTGACAGGCTGGGGCGGTGTCCTCACCCTCCACCCCCGACGGCCGGCACACCCCGGCCGAACTGACGCCGCTTGAGGGCGGCGAGGTCTTCCACGGCGCCGACGCCGGGACGGTGCTGGAGTTCTGGCGCTACGCGATGCCCGACCTGCGGACCAACACCACCCGCGGCCTGCTCGCCGAGTTCCTGGTCCACCGGGCGGTGGGCGCCGTGGAGCGCAACGCGGAGTGGGAGAGCTTCGACGTCCTGACCCCGGACGGGCTCAGGATCGAGGTCAAGACCAGCGCCCACCTCCAGGCCTGGGGACAGGCCCGGCTGTCGGACATCCGTTTCTCCCGGCTGCGCGGGCGCACCTGGTCCCCCGAGGACGGTGGCGCCGAGGAGCAGTCCTACAACGCCGACGTCTACGTCTTCGCCCTCCACACCGCGCGGACCCACGCCGACTACGACCCGCTCGACGTCGGCCAGTGGCGCTTCTACGTCACCTCCCGCACCCCCGTGGAGGCCACCGGGCGGGCCAGTCTGGGCATGACCGCCGTTCAGGGGCTCTGCGGCGAGCCCGTCGGCTACGAGGGCCTCGCGGACCGGATCGCGGCCTGCGCCCCCGGGGCGCCCTCGGCCGGCGGCACGGCGTGGACGGGCTTCCGGCCGGACGCCATCCTGATCTCCCCGACCGGGTACGCCCATCGCCCCGGCGCCTGCGGCCACGTCGCCGAGCAGGACGTCGCCGCTCCGCGGTGGGGCTGGATCCCCCGCCCTCCGTCGGACCTGTGGACGCTGATCGACGGCGCCCGGCCCGCACAGGCCACCGAGGGGAACACCGGCCGCGCCGCCGTCCGCCGCTGCTCCGCCTGCGCGTCCTTCACCGGCCAGGCCTGAGACTCCGTCGGCAGACGCTGTCCACAGGCCCGTCGGCCCGGCCGCCGCGGCTACGCGGAACGGGCCGGGCGGCGGGCGACACCCGGACAGCACGCGGACAGCACCAGAACGACACGCCGGGTGCGACCCGGAACGAACTCAGCCGGGCGTCACCCAGCGGACGGTGCTGGAGTGGGCCGGCAGGCCGACGGACTCGAACTCGTCGGTGCAGCCGCCCTGCACGCGCGCGCCGATCCGGCGCAGGGCGCGGGATATCGGGCTGCCCTCGGGCGGGAAGGGCTCGAACTCGCCACTGGTGAGCGGGCCGAGGTCGAGCCGGCCGTCGGACCAGACGGCGGCGCGCTGGGTGCCGGCGCCGCCGAAGAAGTCGGCCTCGACGCAGGCGATCGGGCCGGCCTTGGACCAGGCGGCGACCCGGAGCCCGAGCCCGTCCGGGAACCACGTGAAGCCGGCATTGCCGCCCGAAGCCCCTACCCCGCCGCGGAGTTGGAGCGCGGACAGGAAGGCGGGAGTAGCCGGGATCAGGGCCAGCCCCTGGGCCAGCGGGCTGAGGTGGGCGGCCGGGACCTCGGCCACGGCCACCGCGAGCAGCTCCGCCGGACCGATCAGCGCCTGAAGTTCGTATGGCATTCAGTCATCCTGAACCACGGCACTGACACTGCGCCCGGCATTTATGATTCCGTGCCTGTAGGGGAATCGGCCCGGGAGGAATGCTCCGACTGGAGGCCGTAGAGCAGGGTGAGGACGGTCACGTCCACCGCGTCCTTCGCCTCGCTCCGCCCCTCTGCCATCAACTCGTCGAAGATTTCTCCGAGTTGGCTACGGAGGCGGACCAGCCGGGCCGGGCTGAGCCGGAGCGAGAAGTCGGCGAACATGCTGGGCGGGCCGGCCGATCCGTCCTTGGGGGCACTGAAGTCGACCCGGCCGGCCTGCGCCTGGGCCTGGAAGTCGCCGCGGACCCGGTCCACCCCGGCGAGCACCGCGCCGTACGCCTCGGAGCGGTCCGGGGAGTCCGCGGAGAAGATCTCCGAGGAGAGCCGGAGCGACTCCTGCGCGGCGGCGTAGCGGCTCTCGACGATGCCGGAGACGAGCCGGGTTCCGGCGACCCGGATCAGTCCGACGGTCTCCAGCTGCTTGATGTGGCGGTAGAGCTTGGTCTGCGGCTCGCCGAGGGCGGCCGCGATCTCCTTGGCGGTGAGCGAACCGCCGTCGGCCCCCATCAGGGCGCCCAGGATGCCCAGGCGCAGCGGGTCGGCCAACGCCTTGAGGGTGGCGGCGTCGCCCACCCGGCGCTCCCTGGCACGGTCGGCCGCGCGACCCTCCCCCTGATCGCGTGCCTGATCGCCCACCTGGTCACCCGCGTACCCGCCCGGACGCCCACCCGCGCGCTCGCCCGCGTACCCACCCGCGCGCTCGCCGGTGTGCTCGCCGGCCCCGCCGGCCTGCTGTTCAACGTTCTCGGCCACGGCCCCACCCTGGCAGACCGCCGCCCGTCCTCGCAATCACCCTTGCGTGACCAATCTCCCTTCGGTAATCATTTACGAGAACGTGAATGGTTGCGCGAGCGCAAGGGGTGGACATGGACGCAACGACAGCAGGGACCGCACCGGCGACGACAACGGGGCCGGCAAGGGAGACGGCAACGGGGACGACGGACGAGGAAGCGGGCCGGGCGCCCGCCCTCGTCCCGCTGCACCGCAACTGGCGGTTCCAGGCGCTCTGGGCCGGCCAGGCCTCCGCCACCCTCGGCCTGCAGGTCGCCGACACCGCGTACCCGCTGCTGCTGCTCGCGCTCACCGGCTCGTCCACGCTCGCCGGGGCGTTCGGGGCGCTGCAGATCTGCGCCGGCGTGCTGTTCGGCCTGCACGGCGGGTCGGTCGCCGACCGGCACGACCGCCGCCGGGTACTGATCACCGCGGACTCCGTCCGCCTGCTCGCCGCCGGGAGCGTCCCGCTGGCGATGGCCCTGGACCGGCTCACCGTCGTGCACACCCTGCTGGTCGCCGTCGCCATCGGCGCCACCATCGCGTACAGCGGGCCGGTCCGGCTGCTGGCGGTGCGGTCGGTGGTCCCGCCCGAGCAGCTGCGGCAGGCGCTCGCCCAGGACGAGGCGCGGATGAGCGGCGCCGGGCTCATCGGGCCGCCACTGGCGGGGTACCTGTTCGGGGCCGGCCGGGCGGTGCCCTTCCTCGGCACCGTCGTGGCGACGCTGCTCTCGCTCTCCGCCGCCCTGGCGGTGCGCTTCCCGAGCCCGCCGAAGGCCGCGGAGCAGCAGCCGCGGAGCAGGGGCGGCGCCCTGGCCGGCTTCCGCCACCTGGCCGCCGACCTGGTGCTGCGCCCCGCCCTCGCCGTCATCTTCGTGACCAACCTGGCCGGCGCCGCGATGCTGCTGCCGGTGATCGTCCAGCTGCGCGGCCACGGCGCCTCCAGCGGCGGGATCGGCCTGGCCCTGGCGGGCGAGGCGGCGGGGGCGCTGGCGGGGGCGTTCCTGGTCGGCCGGCTGCACCGGCTGGCCGGACCGGGCGCGCTGCTGCTGGCGGTGGCCTGGACCTGCGTCCCGGTGACGCTGGCACCGCTGCTGCCGGGCGGGGCCGCCACCGTCTTCGCCGCGCTGTTCCTGGTGGGACTGGGGACGCCGACGCTGCGGGTGATGATCGACCTCCTGGTGTTCCGCCGGGTCTCGGACGAGCTCCGCGGGCGGGTGGTCGCCGCGACCATGACGCTGCTCACCATCGGCATGCCGGCCGGAATGCTCGGCAGCGGACTGCTCCTCGACCACCTCTCCCCCACCGCCGCGCTGACCACGGTCGCCGGGTTGCTCGCCGCCTGCCTGCTGCCAGCGACGGCCGGCCGTACGCTGCGCCGCGCGACCTGGCCGGCCGACAGCTGACCCGCCCGGGTGCAACCGCCCGGGGCCGCCCCCGCCGACGGCCGCGAACCCCGGAACCGGTCCCGGGCAACCCCGAGCAACCCGGCCCCGAGCAAACCGGTCCCGGGTAACCCGGCACCGCACTACCCAGCACCGCACTACCCAGCACCGCATTACCAGCACCGCGCAGCCCGGCTCCCACAACCCGGCCCCGCTCACGCGGGAGCCAAACCTCCGACACGCGCCCCTGACACCCGCTCACCCGTGCGGGTGCACGCCGCATGCGACGCCACGGGCAACCGGGTGAACTGGCCGTGTACGGCCCGCCCCGGGATCTCCCGGGGCGGGCGCGCGGGGCCGCACCCGAGGAGGACTCATGAGTTCTGCGGATCTGCCCGCGTCCGGCCGGGGCAGTCCGGGCGGCTCCGGATCGGCCGGCACGACGGCCAGGGCGGGGCCGGGGCGGGGGCCGGGGCGGTGGCCGCCCGGCACTCGACCAACGAACCCAACCGGAAGGCCGCCCAGCTCTCCGACGCGCTGCGGGTGGCCGCTACCCGGTGCCCGGCCAGAGCCAGATCGTCCACACCCTGGGCGAGGACGGCGGCGCCGTCTGCGAGAACCCCTCCGACGCGCTGACCCAGGTGCAGTGGAGGTACGGCAGCTCCAACGGCGTCGGCGGCCCCGGTCGGCGGCCGGTGCTCTCCGACCGCGGTGGTGTTCGCCGAGGCGATCGTCCTCTCCGTCCACTGCCCGGAGAAGCTCGCCGACGTCAAGGAGAGGCTCGACGACCTCAAGCTCGGCAACACCGTCCGCAACCGACCCAGCGCCGCCCTTCCGACCAGGAGCCGCCCCCATGACCGACATGACCGACGAACTCGCCCGCCGGATCGCCGGCCTGATGCCCCGGGCCAAGACCGACCTGGCCGAACTGGTCGCCATCCCGTCCGTCGCCGACCCCCGCCAGTACCCGCCGGAGAAGTGCCGCGAGGCCGCCGAGTGGGTCGCCGCCGCCTTCGGCGAGGCCGGCCTGCGCGACGTCCACCTGGAGGAGACCCCGGACGGCAGCCACGCCGTGATCGGCCACCGCCCGCCCCCGCCCGGCGCACCGACCGTCCTGCTCTACTGCCACTACGACGTCCAGCCGCCCCTCGACGACTCCGCCTGGACGTCCCCACCGTTCGAGCTCACCGAACGCGACGGCCGCTGGTACGGGCGCGGCACCGCCGACTGCAAGGGCAACATCGTCATGCACCTCACCGCGCTGCGGGCGCTCGGTGACGACGTCCCGGTCGGCATCAAGTTCGTCGCCGAGGGCTCGGAGGAGCAGGGCACCGGCGGCCTGGAGGAGTACGTGCCCCCGCACGCCGGCGAACTCCACGCCGACGCCCTGCTGATCTGCGACACCGGCAACGCGGCCGTCGGCGTGCCCACCGCCACCACCTCGCTGCGCGGCCTCGCCAACCTCGTCGTCACCGTGTCCACGCTGCACGGCGACATGCACTCCGGCATGTTCGGCGGCCCGGCCCCGGACGCGCTGGCGGCCCTGATCCGCGCCCTCGACTCACTGCGCGACACCGACGGCGGCACCCGGATCGACGGGCTCGACTGCGAGGGCGCCTGGAGCGGCGTCGGCTACGACGAGCAGCAGTTCCGCACCGACGCGGGCGTGCTCGACGACGTCCGGCTCACCGGCTCCGGCACCGTCGCCGACCGGCTCTGGGCCCGCCCCGCCGTCACCGTGCTCGGCATCGACTGCCCGCCGGTGGTCGGCTCGGCCGCCGCCATCCCCGCCACCGCCCGCGCCCGGGTGAGCCTGCGGGTGCCACCGGGCACCGACCCGCAGGCCGCGCAGAACGCGCTCACCGCGCACCTGGAGGCGGCCGTGCCGTGGGGCGCGCGGGTCGGCGTCGAACCGGAGAGCGTCGGCTCCCCGTTCCGGGCCGCCACCGGCGGGCCGGCGTACGCCGCGCTCGACAGGGCCATGCAGGAGGTCTACGGCAGGCCGATGTCCTTCCTCGGACAGGGCGGCTCGATCCCGCTCTGCAACGTCCTCGCCCGGACCTTCCCCGAGGCGGAGATCATCCTGATGGGCGTCGAGGAGCCGCGCTGCCTCATCCACGCGCCCAACGAGAGCGTCGACCCGGGCGAGATCGAGCACATGGCCAACGTCGAGGCGCTCTTCCTCCGGCACTACGCCAACCGAACAGGGACGTGATAGGGCGTCAGGACCGGGTGCACCCACATCCATCCGGCCGAGCGCCGTCGACACAGGAAGGCGGGAGATCCCCGTGCCACGACCGTTCACCACCGACGACTACACCGCCCGGCTCGCCCGGGCCACCGCCGACGCCTCCACCGCCGGGCTCACCGGCCTGGTCGTCGCCCCCGGCCCCGACCTGGTCTACCTCTGCGGCTACCAGCCCACCGCGATCACCGAGCGGCTGACCGCCCTCGTCCTCTCCGCCGGCCGCGCACCCGCCCTGGTCGTCCCCAGGCTGGAGCGTCCGGACGCCGAGAAGGCGGCCGGCGCCCCCGCCCTGGACCTGGTCGACTGGACCGACGGCGAGGACCCGTACGCCGTCACCGCCCCGCTGCTCGACCCCGCGGGCCGGTACGGCATCTCCGACAACGCCTGGGCGATGCACCTGCTGGGCCTCCAGGCCGCCCTGCCCGGCACCGGCTGGACCTCGCTCACCGAGGCGCTGCCGATGCTGCGGGCGGTCAAGGGCACCGACGAGCTGGAGCGCCTGGCCGCGGCCGGCGGCGCGGCCGACGCCGCCTACCGGGGCATCCTGGAGATCGGCTTCGCCGGCCGACGGGAGACCGACGTGGCGGCCGACCTCAGCGCACTGCTCATCCAGTACGGGCACAGCCAGGTCGACTTCACCGTGGTCGGCTCCGGCCCCAACGGCGCCAACCCGCACCACGAGGCCGGCGACCGGGTCATCCGGCCCGGCGACACCGTGGTGCTCGACTTCGGCGGCCTCAAGGACGGCTACGGCTCGGACACCACCCGCACCGTGCACGTCGGCGCGGACGTCCCGGACGAGGTGCAGAAGGTGCACGACGTCGTCCGGCGGGCGCAGCAGACCGCGTTCGAGGCCGTCCGGCCCGGGGTGACCTGCCAGGAGATCGACCGGATCGCCCGCCGCGTGATCACCGACGCCGGCTACGGCGAGTACTTCATCCACCGCACCGGCCACGGCATCGGCATCACCACGCACGAGCCGCCGTACCTGGTCGAGGGCGAGGAGCAGCCGCTCGTCCCCGGCATGTGCTTCTCGATCGAGCCCGGCGTCTACCTGCCCGGCCGGTTCGGGGTGCGGATCGAGGACATCGTGACGGTGACCGAGCAGGGCGGGCGGCGGTTCAACAACACGCCGCACGAACTCGGCATCGTCTCCTGACGCCCGCCGTCCCTGAGTCTTTTCTGAACGGTCGGACGGCGCGCATAAAGAGTCCTCCAAGAATGCCTTGCTAGCTTCGACCGGCATGACCAAACTGCTCCGCCCGGCGCCGACCCCGCCCCCGAGCGCCGGGCGGCTGCGCCCGGTGTCCCGGCCACTGACCGGTTCGCGCGCCAGCGTGCCGGCCCGGCTCAGGCTGCTGGCGTGGCCGCTCTACCTCCTCGCGCTGGTCTGGTACGTGCGGGTCAACGGACTGCCGTACTCCAACGACGTGGTGTTCTGCTGGCTGATCGGCGCGCTGCTGGCCGCCGCCGTGCACAGCGGCCACGGGCGGCGCGGCTTCCTGCTGGTGCTGCGCGACTGGGTCCCGGTGATGGCCGCCGTCTGGGCGTACTCGCTGCTGCGGGGCTACGGCGCGCACACCCCGTGGGCCCCGCACTGGCGGCCGCAGCTGCGCGCCGACGAGCTGCTCGGCCTCGGTGAGACCTGGACGGTCCGCCTCCAGTACGGGCTCTACACCCCCGGCTCGCCGCACTGGTACGACTACGCGGCGGTCACCGTCTACATGTCGCACTTCTTCATGGTCTTCGTGGTGCTGGCCGTGCTCTGGCGGCGCCGCCACGACCGGTTCCGGCAGCTGCTCACCTGCTACCTCGTGCTGACCTTCGCCGGCTTCGCGACGTACCTCCTCTTCCCCGCCGACCCGCCATGGCTGACCTCCCAGGAGGGCCACATGCCGGCGCTCACCCGGGTGGTGTCGGACGTCCTCAACGAGAGCGGGCTCCAGCGGGCCGGGTCGATCTTCGAGAACGGCAGCCGGTTCGCCAACGACGTCGCCGCGATGCCCTCGCTGCACTCCGCCTACCCGGCGATGCTGCTCTTCTTCTTCTGGCCGACGTCCACCCGGTGGCTGCGGGCCCTGCTCGTCGCGTACCCGCTCGCGATGGCGTTCACCCTGGTGTACGGCGCGGAGCACTTCATCGTCGACATCTTCGCGGGCTGGGCGTACGCGGCCGCCGTGGTCTTCGGTGCGCGGTGGCTGCGGGAGCGGCGGCAGGCGCGGCTGAGGGCGGGCCTGCGGGCGCAGCCGCGGGCCGGACTGCGGGGGCGTCCGTAGCCCCGGCGAGCGGGGGCGTCCGTAGCCCCGGCGAGCGGGGGCGTCCGTAGCCCCGGCGAGCGGGGGCGTCCGTAGCCCCGGCGGGCGGGGGCGTCCGTAGCGCCGGCGGGCGGTGGGCCAGACTGGGGCGGTGCCCACTCCGCTGAAGCCCACCGCCGAACAGCTGCTCGCCGCCCGCGACACCACCATCCCCGATGTCGCCGCCCCCGGGCTGCGGGTGCTCTTCTGCGGGATCAACCCCGGGCTCTGGTCCGGCGCCACCGGCCACCACTTCGCCCGGCCCGGGAACCGCTTCTGGCCGGCCCTGCACCGCTCCGGCTTCACCCCGCGGCTGCTCCGCCCGGACGAGCAGGACGAGCTGCTCGGCCTGGGCCTCGGCATCACCAACGTCGCCCCGCGCGCCACGGCCAAGGCGGACGAACTCACCGCCGGCGAACTGCGCGAGGGCGGCGCCGCGCTCACCGGGCGGGTCCTGCGGCTGCGCCCGCGCGTCCTGGCCGTGCTGGGCATCGGCGCGTACCGGACGGCCTTCGGGCGGCGGACGGCGGCCGTGGGGCGGCAGGAGGAGGGCATCGGGGAGACCGAGGTCTGGGTGCTGCCCAACCCGAGCGGTCTCAACGCGCACTACACGCTGGACGGGCTGGCGGAGGAGTTCGGGCGGCTGCGGGAGGCGGTGGAGTAGCCTCGCGCCGGCCGACGGGCCGCCGCGCGTCCGGGGCCCCGCTCCTCCGCTTCCCTCAGGCCGCCGCCAGCCCCTCCGGCAGGGCCAGCGCCCGAAGTTCACGGATCAACGCCCGCACCGGCGCCGTCCCCGCCAGCTCCGGCGTGGTCACGTAGCCGACGGAGCGGCGGGGCGGCTGCGGGCCGAGACCGGTGACGGCCAGGCCGGGCGGGGCGCCCAGCAGGGCGCTCCGGGGCATGATCGCCATCCCCAGCCCCTGCGAGACGAGCGACACGGCGACCGTGTCGTCCTCGACGTTGATGGTCGCGGGCGGGATCCAGTCCTGCCTGTCCCACCAACTGCGGGTGTAGGAACCGCAGTTCTCGTCCCAGTCGACCAGCGGGAGCCCGCGCGGCGCCGGGTGGCCGGCCGGGTGCGCGAGCGCGTACTCCTCCTCGAAGAGGCGCACCGCGACCAGCCCGGGGACGGGCGGCGGACCGTCGGTGTTCAGGGTGGCGAGCCCGAGGTCCGCGTGGCCGTCGGCGACCTCGCCGGCCGTGCCCCGGCCGATCTCGCGGACGATCCGGACCTGCGGGGTCAGCCCGGGGTGGCGGGCGGTCAGCCGGGCGAGGACGGGCGGCAGCAGGTGGGCGGCGACGCTGCGGAAGGCGGCGATCCGCAGCGGCCCGGCCACCTCGCCCGCCGCGTCCCCGGCGCCGGCGCCCCGCACCTCGGGGCCCATCGCCTCCAGCAGCCGCAGGATCCGCCGGGCGTAGGCGACGGCCCGCGCGCCGGCGTCCGTGGGGCGCGCGCCGTTGCGGCCGCGGTCGAAGAGCACCGCGCCGAGCTTCCGTTCGCAGGTGCGCACGGCGTGCGAGACGGCGGACTGGGTCGTGCCGAGGCGCGCCGCGGCCGCCGTGAAGCTGCCCTCCTCCTCGACGGCGACCAGGATGCGCAGCTCCTGCGGGGCGAGGTCGGGGGCGTGGCCCGGCACGTGGTTCATGCGCCGAATCTACCGGCATCCATCGATCCTGCTCATGGAACCGGCCGTTCCATCGACGCGGACCCCTGCCCGGCCCTCCCCCGCCCTCCCTACGGTGATCACGTCCCGGCCCGCACTCCGCAGGTCACACCGGACGCAGCACCGCACGGTCACACCGCACACTGGAGCCCGCCCATGTCCCGCCCCACCGCCCTCGCCGTCCACCAGGTCTCCCGTCCGTCCGGCCCCGCCACCGCCGCCGACTTCGCCTTCGTCGAGGAGACCGTCCCCGCGCTCACCGAGGGTCAGGCGCTGGTCGAGAACATCTACCAGTCCGTCGACCCGTACATGCGCGAGGAGATGAACGAGGGCGGCTGGGAGCTCAACGCCCCGCTGGAGGGCCGGACGCTCGGCCGCGTCGTCGAGTCCCGCACCCCGGCGCTGCCGGTCGGCTCGCTCGTCCACCACCGCCGGGCCTGGCGCACCCACTCGGTGGTCGGCGCCGCCGACGCCTGGATCGTGCCCGACTTCGCCGGCGTCCCGCTCAGCGCCCACCTGGGCATCCTCGGCGGCACCGGCCTCTCCGCCTGGGTCGGCCTGACCAGGGTCGCCCGCCTCCAGCCCGGCGAGACGGTCTTCGTCTCGGCGGCCGCCGGCGGCGTCGGCACCGCCGCGGGCCGGCTCGCCCGGCTGCTCGGCGCCGGCCGGATCGTCGGCAGCGCCGGTTCCGCCGCCAAGGTGAAGCACCTCACCGAGGAGCTCGGCTTCGACGCCGCCTTCGACTACCACGACGGGCCGATCGCCGACCGGCTCCGCGAGGCCGCGCCCGGCGGCCTCGACGTCTACTTCGACAACGTCGGCGGCGACCACCTCGAAGGCGCGATCACCGCCCTGCGCGACCACGGCCGGATCGCCTGGTGCGGCGCCGTCGCCCAGTACGACCACCTCCAGGACCCGCCCGCCGCGCCGCGCAACCTGTACGACGTCGTCGGCAAGAGCCTGCGCCTGGAGGGCTTCCTGGTCCGCAACCACCTGGACGCCCGCCCCGAGCTCTACGACTTCCTCGTCCCGCACCTGCGCTCGGGCGCCGTCGTCCCCGACGAGACCGTCGTCCGCGGCTTCGAGAACGTGGTGGACGCCTTCCTCGGCGTGCTCGGTGGCGCCAACACCGGCAAGATGATCGTCCAGCTCACCGACGCCCCCTGACGGCTCAGCGACCCCGGCGCCCCGCCGGCTCCCGCCGCCCTCGCGCCCCCCACGGCCCCATGGCCCTGGTAGCCCTCAGCGCCCGCCGAACTTCTCGTCCGTCGACACGACCTCACGCCCGAGAGGCATCAGCGAGATCGGGATCATCTTCAGGTTGGCCCACCCGAACGGGATCCCGATGATCGAGATGAACAGCGGGATGCTGGTCAGCAGGTGCATCAGCGCCAGCCACCAGCCGGCGAACACCAGCCAGATCACGTTCCCCACGCACGACGGCGCCCCGGCGTCCGGGTTCTCCACCGTCGTCCGCCCGAACGGCCAGATGACGAAGCCGGCAATGCGGAACGAGGCGATGCCAAAGGGAATTGTGACAATCAGAATGAAACAGATGATTCCTGCGATGGCATAGCCGATCGCCATCCAGATGCCGCAGAAAATAAGCCAGATGACGTTCAGGACGAAGTCGATCACCCTCATGATGGGCACCCTCTCACGGTGCGCGGTCGGCACCTATGACCGATCATCCCCGTAGGCGGGCGTGTCTACGCGGCGGAGCCCACCCCGACGCCGGGGCCCGCGCTACAGCGGGGTGACCGCCTTCAGCACCAGCAGCAGCGCCACCGCCGCATTGAGCGCGCAGAGCGCCGACGCCGCGGTGCCGACGGCGGCGACCATGGCGGCCAGGCCCGCCGGGGAGTGCGCCGGGGGCCAGCTCCGGGCGGCCGGGACCGGGCCGAGCAGGGCGGCGACACGGCGGGGAACGGGGCCGGGCGCCGCGAAGGCGGCGAATCCGGGGCCCGGCGCCCGGTGGGAGGCGAGGGCGGCACGGGCGACGGCGCGGGCGGTGACCCGCCGGTCGCCGACGGCCTGGGCGGACTCCTCGTCGGCCCAGCGCTCGGCGCTGTAGGCCACCGCGTGCTGCAACGGCCGCAGGAACGGGTTGACGCAGCCCGCGAGTTGAGTGGTCAGCAGATAGCGGTGGTGCCGGTGCGCAAGATGGGCCCGCTCGTGGGCGAGCAGGGCGGCACGTTCGTCCTCGGGCAGTCCGGCCAGCATGCCGGTGGAGACGACGACGCGCCCGGGCAGCCGGGCGGACCCGGGCAGCGCGTAGGCGTACGGGGCGGGGTCGGGGAGCAGGGCGACGTCGGACAGGGCGGAGCCGGACAGGCCCGCGCCGGGGAGACCCACGACGGGGAGGTCGGTGGCGGGCAGCTCCCGGCCGAGTGCCCGCCGGGCCCGGGCCCGGATCCGCAGGTGGCGGACGACGGTCCGCAGGAGGGCCAGGGCGACCACCGCCAGCAGGCAGATCGCCGCCGTCCCGACCGTCTCGTCGTACGGCAGCGCCGCCCGCACCTCGGGGTCGGACCAGCTGTCCGGCAGCGGGTTGCCCGGGATCTGGGCGGTGCCCACCACGCCGATCAGGCCCAGGCAGACCGCACTGCACACCGCCATCACCGCGCCGATCACGGTCAGCAGCCTGGCCGCGCCGCGCGGGTGCAGGTGCTGCTCGGCGAGGCGGGCGATCGGTACCGCGGTCAGCGGCAGGACGAGCGGGAGGAAGACGAAGACGCCCACGGCTCAGCTCTCACGGTTGGCCGCTGCCGGATCGGCGGGCGTGAAGGCCACCGCGGACGCGCCGTCCAGGGAGCCGCCGCCCGCAGTGCCGTCCAGGGGGCCGTCCAGCGCCGCGCTGTCCAGCAGCGTCCGCAGCAGCTCCTCGTCGTGCGGCAGCAGCGCGGTGACGAAGCTGGCCAGCACCGCGTCCCGGTCCGGCTCGCCGTCGAGCATCCGGCGCATCCGCAGCGCGGCCAGCCCGGCCGCGTCGGAGGCCGCCTGCCACAGGTACGAGCGGCCCGAACGGGTCCGCGAGACGGCCTTCTTGGCGTGCAGCCGGGACAGGATGGTCATCACCGTGGTGTACGCCAGGCCGCCGTCCAGGCGTTCCTGCACCCACCCCGCGGTGGCCGGGCCGGGCGCCCGCTGGAGCACGGCCAGCACCTGCGCCTCCAGCTCGCCCTGGCCGCGCCGCCGGGCCCGCGGATCCCCGGCCGCCGGGGCGTGCCTCTCCTCTGCCATGACGGCCACTCCCTCCGGATGCCGCGCCCCGCAGCCGGCGGGGCGCGCACTCATCCTAACGAGCGGCCCGACGCGCGGGCCTGGCCCCGCCCCGCCGCGGGCCCCGGGCGGGGCCCGCGTGCGGCCCGCGGCGGAAGCCCCCGCTCAGCCCAGCGGCTCGCGCGCGTTCTGCTGCCGGTCCAGCTCGGCGATCCCGGGGTGGTGCAGGTCGAAGGCGGGGGATTCGGACCGGATCCGCGGCAGGGTGACGAAGTTGTGCCGCGGCGGCGGGCAGGAGGTGGCCCACTCCAGCGAACGGCCGTACCCCCACGGGTCGTCCGCCGTCACCTTCTCGCCGTACCGGGCGGTGCGCCAGACGTTGTAGAGGAACGGCAGCGTGGAGATCCCCAGCAGGAAGGAGCCGATGGTGGAGACGGTGTTGAGCGTGGTGAACCCGTCCGAGGCCAGGTAGTCGGCGTACCGGCGCGGCATCCCCTCGGCGCCGAGCCAGTGCTGCACCAGGAACGTGGCGTGGAAGCCGGTGAACAGCGTCCAGAAGTGGATCCGCCCGAGCCGCTCGTCGAGCATCCGCCCGGTGAACTTGGGCCACCAGAAGTGGAATCCGGCGAACATCGCGAACACCACCGTCCCGAACACCACGTAGTGGAAGTGCGCGACGACGAAGTACGAGTCGGAGACGTGGAAGTCGATCGGCGGCGCGGCCAGCAGAACGCCCGTCAGCCCGCCGAACAGGAAGGTGACCAGGAAGCCGACCGTCCACAGCATCGGTGTCTCGAAGCTCAGCGAGCCCTGCCACATGGTGCCGATCCAGTTGAAGAACTTCACCCCGGTCGGCACCGCGATCAGCATCGTCATGATCGAGAAGAACGGGAGCAGCACCTGCCCGGTGACGAACATGTGGTGCGCCCAGACCGTGATCGACAGACCGGTGATGGCGACCGTCGCGGCGATCAGGCCGGAGTAGCCGAAGACCGGTTTCCGGCTGAACACCGGGATGATCTCGGTGACGATGCCGAAGAACGGCAGCGCGATGATGTACACCTCGGGGTGCCCGAAGAACCAGAACAGGTGCTGCCAGAGCATCGCACCGCCGTTGGCCGCGTCGAAGACGTGCGAGCCGAACTTGCGGTCCGACTCCAGGCAGAGCAGCGCGGCCGCCAGCACCGGGAACGCGAACAGCACCAGCACCGCGGTGAGCAGGACGTTCCAGACGAAGATCGGCATCCGGAACAGCGTCATCCCGGGCGCGCGGAAGCAGATGATCGTGGTGATGAAGTTGACCGAGCCGAGGATGGTGCCGAAGCCGGAGAAGGCCAGGCCCATGATCCACAGGTCGGCGCCGAGGCCGGGGCTCCGCTCGGCGCTGTTCAGCGGCGCGTAGGCGAACCAGCCGAAGTCGGCCGCGCCGTCGGGGGTGAGGAAGCCGTACACGGCGATCAGCGAGCCGAACAGGTAGAGCCAGTAGGCGAGCGCGTTGAGCCGGGGGAAGGCCACGTCGGGCGCGCCGATCTGCAGCGGCATGATCCAGTTGGCGAAGCCGGCGAACAGCGGGGTCGCGAACATCAGCAGCATGATCGTGCCGTGCATGGTGAAGAGCTGGTTGAACACCTCGTTGCTGACCAGTTGCAGCCCCGGCCGGGCCAGCTCGGCCCGCATGACCATCGCCATCAGGCCGCCGACCAGGAAGAACAGGAACGCGGTGGTGATGTAGAGGGTGCCGATCCGCTTGTGGTCGGTGGTGGTGAGCCAGCCGACCAGGGCCCGTCCCCGCCGACGGCGGGCGGCCGCACGCCAGCGGGCCAGCCGGGGCGTGCGCGACGGGTGCGGGGCCTGCTCCACGACGTCCTTCGGCAGAAGAGTCACGCAGCGCGCCTTCCGTGTTCGGGCCGGGCGGCGGCGCGCCCCGCCGAGGCGGACGGACCCCGGCCCGGACAGTGGTCGCCCCACCACTACCAGGCACCGGCCGCGCTCCCCGGCGGCCGCGCGGGGCCTGTCACCCGAACAGGTGCGGCCGGATTGCCCGCCCCGCGGTTTGGGCGGACGGTCGAGTTCCGTACGCCTTTCCGTACGCCCGTTCGGCTTCCGGTGCGGTCGCATCCCCGGGTGCGGTCGCCCCGCCCGCCCGGCGTGCGGCCTAGGAGGAGTCCATGAGCACCGCGTCGCCCTCTCCCGACCAGCCCCCGCCCTGGCGTTCCGGCACCGGCGCGCCACCTCCGCCGAGCTCGGTCAACCAGTTCAGCGACTGGGCCCCCGGGCTGGTGATCTTCGCCGGTGTCCTGATGCTGATCAACGGATGCTTCGAGGTCCTCCGCGGCGTCATGGCGATCGCCGACGACGACGTCTTCCTCAGCACGCCGCGCTACGTCTTCCGCTTCGACCTCACCGGGTGGGGCTGGACCCACGTGGTCATCGGCGCGATCGTCGCGCTGATCGGCGCCTTCCTCCTCAAGGGGGCCGCCTGGGCCCGCTGGGCCGGTATCGCCATCACCGCGCTGAGCGCCCTGGAGAACCTCCTCGACCTGCCGTACTACCCGTTCTGGTCGATCATGGTGATCGCGGCGGACGTACTCATCATCTGGGCGCTGTGCGTCTACCGCCCCGACACCACCGGGTAGGCCTCCACGGCCCCGGCGCCACCGGGTGGCCGCCCGCGCCGGATCGCCGCCCGCACCGGCCGGCCGCCCCGCCCGTGCCCGCACCCCAACCGGGGGGCGGGCACGCGCCGTTGCGCAGCACGAGCGGCAGCCGGCCGCCGATCCGCCGGCCGGCTCAGTCACGCGCGCGCTGGGTGACCACGATGCAGACGAGCACCGCCACCGCCGTGACCGGCGCGGCCGCCGGCAGGTCCTCCCCCAGCAGCAGCACCGACCAGACCAGCGTCAGCAACGGCTGCGCCAACTGGAGCTGGCTCGCCCGCGGCACCCCGATCGCCGCCATCCCCCGGTACCAGAGCACGAACCCGCCGAACTGCGAGACCGCCGCCGTGTACGCCAGACCGGCCAGCGCCTTCGCGCCCAGCTGGACCGGCTCGGCCGGCAGCGCCAGCGCGACGGTGAGCACGGTGACCGGGAGCGCCGCGACCACCGCCCAGGCGATCACCTGCCACCCCGGCAGCTCCCGCGATATCCGCCCGCCCTCCGCGTACCCGGCCGCGCAGACCAGCAGCGCCGCGAACAGGTAGAGGTCGGCGAGGGTCGGCCGCCCGTGGCTCTGCAACAGGGTGAAGGCCAGAACCGCCACCGCCCCGGCGAGCGCCGCGCCCCAGAAGGTGCGGGACGGGCGGCGGCCGGTGCGCAGCGCCGAGAACGCGGCGGTGGCCAGCGGCAGCACGCCGATCACGACCGCGGAGTGCGCCGTCGAGGAGGTCCGCAGCGCGAGCGTGGTGAGCAGCGGGAAGCCGAGCACGCAACCCGCCGCGACCACCAGCAACCCGGGCCAGTGCCGCCGCGCGGGCAGCGGGACGCGGGCGGCCGCCAGGCAGACCGCGGCGATCACCCCGGCCAGCGCACCGCGCAGCCCGGTCGCCGTCCACGGGCCGAAGCCGGTCAGGGCCCAGGCGGTGGCGGGGAAGCTGACCGAGAAGGAGAGGACACCGAGCGCGGCCAGGGCGGTGCCGGAGACACCGGGGGCACTGGCGGTGCCGGGGACACCGGCGGAACCGGCGGCCGCGGAGGCACCGGGAGCACTGGCGGCCCCGGCGGAACTGGCGGCCGCGGGAGCCCCGGGGGCCGTGGTCGGCTGCGGTGCTACCGCCGTGGACTGGATAGCGCTATCTTGATCCGTCATGAACGAGCGTAGCAGTGTGGCCGATCTCGCCGAAAGACTGCGCCGCGAGGTAGAGCGCTATCCAGAGGGACGGAAGCTGCCGTCGAGCCGGGCGTTGGTGGAGCGTCACCAGGTGAGTCCCGTGACGGTCTCCCGCGCGATCGCCGTCCTGGCGGCCGAGGGCCTGGTGGTCTCCCGGCCGGGCGCCGGGGTCTTCCGCGCCGCCGCCTTCGCGGGCACCACCGCCGCGCCGGCCGCCGCACCGCCCCCGGCCCGGCCCGGCGACCTCTCTTGGCAGGAGGTCGCGCTGAGCGCCGACGCCGGCCAGCGCGACGTCGGCGCCGGACCGCTGCTCGCCACCCTGAACGTGCCGCCGCCCGACGTGGTCGACCTCAACGGCGGCTACCCGCACGCCTCGCTGCTGCCCGAACGGCTGCTGGCCGCCGCCCTCGCCCGGGCCGGACGGCGCCCGGGCGCCTGGGACCGGCCGCCGGTGGACGGCCTGACCGAGCTGCGCGGCTGGTTCGCCCGCGACATCGGCGGCAACGGCGGGCCGCTCGGCGCGGGCGACGTCCTGGTCACCGCGGGCGGCCAGAGCGCGCTCACCATCGCCCTGCGCTCCCTGGCCGCCCCGGGCGCCCCCGTCCTGGTGGAGTCCCCGACCTACCCCGGCATCCTCGCGGTCGCCCGCGCGGCCGGGCTGCGGGTCGTCCCGGTCCCGGTGGACGAGGACGGCGTCCGCACCGACCTGCTGGCCGCGGCCTTCGACGCCACCCGGGCCCGGCTCTTCGTCTGCCAGCCGGTGTTCCAGAACCCGACCGGCGCGGTGCTCTCCCCCGAGCGCCGCACCGAGGTGCTGCGGATCGCCAGGACCGCCGGCGCCTTCGTCGTCGAGGACGACTTCGCCCGCCGCCTGGTGCACGCCGACTCCCCCGCGCTGCCCCGCCCGCTCGCCGCCGACGACCCGGACGGGGTGGTGGTGCACCTGCGCTCGCTGACCAAGGCCACCTCGCCCAACCTGCGGGTCGGCGCGCTCACCGCGCGCGGCCCGGCGCTGCACCGGCTGCGGGCCACCCAGGTGGTGGACAGCTTCTTCGTCCCCCGGCCGCTCCAGGAGGCCGCCCTGGAGCTGGTCGCCGACCCGGGCTGGGCCCGTCACCTGCGCACCCTCGGCGCCGAACTCCGGGACCGCCGCATCGCCACCGTGGCCGCGCTGCGCCGCGAGCTCCCCGGCCTGCTCGGACCGCACCGGCCCGGCGGCTACCACCTCTGGCTGCGGCTGCCCGACGGCACCGACGACCGGGTGCTCACCGCCGCCGCCCTGCGCGCCGGCGTCCTGGTCACCGCCGGCCAGCCCTACTACGCCGCCGAGCCGCCGGCCGCGAACCTCCGGCTGAGCTACGCCGCCGTGGACAGCGCCGCGCACGCCGTCGAGGGCGTCCACCGGCTGCGGCGGGCGTACGAGGAGCTGACCGGCTGACCCCGGGGCGGGCCGGGCCGGCCTCAGACGCGGTAGCCGGCCATCCGCTCCAGGCGGGCGATCCGCTCCGCCATCGGCGGGTGGGTCGAGAACAGCTTCGCCCCCGCCTCGCCCGGCCGGAACGGGCTGGCGATCATCATGTGGCTGGCCGTCTGGAGCTGCGGCTCCGGCGGCAGCGGCAGCCGGCGCGTCCCGGCGTCCAGCTTGCGCAGGGCGCTCGCCAGGGCGAGCGGGTCACCGGTGATCCGGGCGCCGTCGGCGTCGGCCTCGTACTCGCGGGAGCGGCTGACGGCCAGCTGGATCAGCGAGGCGGCCAGCGGCCCGAGGATCATGATCGCGAGCATCCCGAACAGCCCCGGCCCGTCGTCGTCCTCACTGCGGCCGAACGGGATCAGCCAGGCGAAGTTCACCAGGAACATCACCACCGAGGCCAGCGCCCCGGCGACCGAGGAGATCAGGATGTCGCGGTTGTAGACGTGGCTCAGCTCGTGCCCGAGCACACCCCGCAGCTCCCGCTCGTCCAGCAGTTGCAGGATGCCGTCGGTGCAGCAGACCGCCGCGTTGCGCGGGTTGCGGCCGGTGGCGAAGGCGTTCGGGGCCGGGGTGGGCGAGATGTAGAGGCGGGGCATCGGCTGGCGGGCGGAGGTGGAGAGCTCCCGGACGATCCGGTACAGCCGCGGCGCCTCGATCTCGCTGACCGGCCTGGCCCGCATGGCGCGCAGGGCCAGCTTGTCGCTGTTCCAGTACGCGTAGGCGTTGGTCCCGAGGGCGACCACCAGGGCCACCACGAACCCGGTGCGGCCGAAGAAGCCGCCGATCACCAGGATCAGCGCCGAGAGGCCGCCGAGCAGTGCGGCGGTCCTCAGTCCGTTGTGCCGGCGGTGCACGGCAGGCCCTCCAATGGTGCGGTGGGGAAGCCCTCGCTGCCTCGTCCCTCTGCCCCGACAACGGGCGGGGCCGTCGGCCTTGTTCCCTTGTGAGCACCGTGACACCCGCGCGGCGTCCCCGCCCGGCCCGGGTCGGGCGCGGCCGCGTGCCCGCCCGGACCCGGACCCGGCCCGCGGGGCCCGGCCGGTCTCAGAAGAGGGTGCCGCCCACCACCTGGAGGACCAGCTGCGGGGCCACCGAGAGCACCACGGCGGCCGAGGCAGTGAGGCCCAGGGTGGCGGCGAGCGAGGCGGGCAGCCGGCGCTCGGTCACCGCGCCGGCCGTCCCCGCCGTCCCCGCCGGGTCCGCCGGGGCGAAGAGCCGCGCCGTCCAGAGCAGGTAGTAGTACAGCGCGACGACCACGTTGACGGCCATGACGACGGCCAGCCAGCCCAGTCCGGAGTCGACGGCGGCGCGGAACACCACCACCTTGCCGAACAGGCCGATCACGCCGGGCGGCAGCCCGGCCAGGCAGAGCAGGAAGAAGGCCAGCGCCAGGGCGGTCCAGCGACGCCGGGCGAACAGGCCGCGGAAGTCGTCCACGCTGGTCCCGGCCCGGCGGCCGACCGCCGCGACCACGCCGAACGCACCGAGGTTCACCACGCCGTAGATCAGCGCGTACGCGGCGGTGGCACCGAGCGGGTCGGTGCCGGTCGGCGCGTACCCGGCGGCGGCGAGCGGCACCAGCAGGTAGCCGGCCTGGCCGACGGAGGACCAGGCGAGCAGCCGCACCGCGCTGTACCGGGTGTCGAACCGCTGCCGCAGCGCGCCGACGTTGCCGGCCGTCATGGTGACCGCGGCCAGCACCGCGAGCACCAGGCCCCAGGTGTGCGCGTACGGGCGGAAGGCGATCGTGGTGACCAGTGCCAGGCCGGACAGGCCCGCCGCCTTCCCGACCACCGACAGGTAGCCGGCCACCGGGAGCGGGGCGCCGGTGTAGGTGTCTGGCACCCAGAAGTGGAACGGGACGGCGGCGACCTTGAAGGCGAAACCGACCATGGTCAGCACCGCGCCGGCCTCGGCCAGCGGCTTCAGCTGCGCGGGGGCGTGCTCCAGTCCGCCTGCGACGGCGCCCAGGTGCAGGCTGCCGCTCGCGGCGTAGACGAAGCCGACGCCGAGCAGCATGACGGCCGTCGCGGTGACGGAGGTGAGGAAGAACTTCAGCGCGGCCTCGGCGCCGCGACCGTCCCGGCGCAGCGCGACGAGCGCGAAGGCCGGCAGCGAGGCCACCTCCAGGGCGATCACCAGGGTGGCGAGGTCGCGGGAGGCGGGCAGCAGGGCGGCGCCGGTGGCGCTGGAGAGCAGCAGGAACCAGTACTCGCCGCCGGGGAGCCGCTCCTCGTCCACGGTGTGCACCGAGAGCAGCGCGGCGATCAGCGCGCCGCCGAGCGCGAGCAGCTGGAAGACCAGGGCGAAGTGGTCGGCGACGTACGAGCAGCCCGCGTTGTCGGTGACCCCTGTTACGTTCTGCGCACAGAAGGTCGCCCGGGGTGATCCCCCGGTGAGCGGGAGGAGTGCGATGAGCGCGAGGGCGAGTCCGGCCGCGGTGATGCCGCCGAGCAGCTTCTTGTGGCGCGCGGGCAGGAAGAGGTCGGCGACCAGCACGGCGAGGGCGGCCAGGGCGGCGATCAGCGGGGGCGCGATCGCCACCCAGTCCACGGACTGGATCAGGCTGCCCGGGTTGGCTACGGCGAGGGAGGTCACAGTGGGCTGCCCCGTGGAGTGAGGTCCGAGTGCGGTGCCGGTCGCGGCGCCGAGCAGGGTGCCGGTGCCGGGCCGCGTGCTGAGGAGCTGGGCGCCGAGCGTGGTGCCGGTCATGATCAGCCACCCCCGAGGAGGTGCTTGACGGCGGGGTCGGAGAGACCGAGCAGGAGCGCGGGCCAGAGGCCGGCGAGCAGGGTGAGGGCGGCCAGCGGCGTCCAGCTGACGGCCTCGTACGGGCGCAGGTCGGCCGGCCCTTCCACCAGGGCGGGCTGCTTCGGGTCGCCCATGCAGACGCGCTTGACCACGATCAGCAGGTACGCGGCGGTGAGGAGGGTGCCCAGGCCGGCCAGGACCATGTAGGTGACGAACGCGGGGCGCGAGAGGCCCTCGGCCGGGTCGAACGCGCCGAACATCGCGAGCAGCTCGCCCCAGAATCCGGCCAGCCCCGGCAGCCCGAGGCTGGCGACGGCGGCGAAGGCGAGCAGCGCGCCGATCCGCGGTGCCCGTCCGTAGAGGGCGGCGCCGGTGGTGCCCGCGAGGGTGTCGAGGTCCGCCGTGCCGTAACGGTCCTTCAGCGCGCCCACGACGAAGAACAGCAGGCCGGTGATCAGACCGTGCGCGATGTTGGCGAACAGCGCGCCGTTCACGCCCACCTGGGTGAGGGAGGCGATGCCCAGCAGGACGAAGCCCATGTGGCCGACGGACGAGTACGCGATCAGGCGCTTGAGGTCGCCCTTCGCCCCCGGCCGGGCCAGTGCGAGACAGGCCAGCGAGCCGTAGACGATGCCGACGGCGGCGAACGCCCCCAGGTAGGGGGCGAGCGTCGCGGTGCCGTCGGGGACGACCGGGAGGAGGACGCGGACCAGACCGTACGTGCCCATCTTCAGCAGCACGCCGGCGAGCAGCACGGAGCCGACCGTCGGGGCCGCCGTGTGCGCGTCCGGGAGCCAGCTGTGCAGCGGCCAGGCGGGGGCCTTGACCGCGAGCCCGACCATGATCGCCAGGGCGGCGGTCACCTGCGTGCCGTGGCTCAGGCCGTTGCCGTGCGCGGCGGCCAGGGCCTGCATGTCGAAGGTGCCGGTCTTGCCGCCCACCAGCAGGAAGCCGAGCAGCATCACGGCCGAGCCGAGCAGCGTGTACAGGATGAACCGGTTGGCGGCCGGCACCTTCGCCCCGCTGCCCCATCGGGCGATCAGGAAGTACATCGGGATCAGCACGATCTCGAAGGCCAGGAAGAAGAGCAGGAGGTCCAGCACCGCGAAGGTGGCGAGCATGCCGACTTCGAGGAGGAGGAACAGCCCGGTGAACGCCCGGGCCGACGGGCGGTTCCCGTCCCCGGCTCCGCCGCGGGCCTCCCCGGTCGGCAGCCGCTTCTCCGAGTACAGCGCGCAGAGGAAGGTGAGCAGCGAGGTCAGCACGATCAGCGGGAGCGAGATCCCGTCCACGCCGAGGTGGAACCGCACGCCGATGGCCGGGATCCAGGACACGTCCGTGGTGGCCTGCATCCGGCCGGGTTCGTCGTGGTCGAAGCCGGCCGCCAGGACGACGGTCAGCAGGAGCACGACGCCGGTGACGACGCTGTTCAGCCGCAGCGCGCGCCGGTCGGCGGCGGCCGGGTCGGTGCCGAACACCGGCGCCAGGGTCAGGGCGGCGCCGGCCAGCGGCAGCACCAGGAGGGCGATGAGGACTGCGTTCATCGGGGGCTCCTACGGACTGCGGTCGGCTCGGTCGCGGTCAGGGTCACCGGCCGGGTCACCGGTTGGGCCGCTGTCCGGGACACGGCCCGGGTCACCGGCTGGAACGGGGGAACGGGGTGCGGCATCCGGCTACACCGCCACCAGGACGGCCAGCAGGACGACGCCGGCCAGCAGCGCGCTGAGGTAGGTCTGCGCGTTGCCGGTCTGCGCGAGCCGGACGGCCCGGCCGAGCAGGTTGGCGCCGACCCCGCTGCCGCGCACGTACGTCTCCACGACCTCGCGGTCGAGGAAGCGCACCAGTTGCGCGGCGGCGGCCACCGGGCGGACGAACAGCGCGCTGTAGAGCCGGTCGACCCCGAAGCCGTGCCGGGCCGGGCCGAACAGCGGGCCGAGCAGGGTGCGCCCGGGGTCGGCGACGATCCCCTCGGCGGCCGGGGCTCCGGCCTGGTCGGGGACCCGGCCCTCCGGCGCGGGGGCGGGCCGGCCGGCGGCGAGCCGCGCGGTGGCGGAGCGCCAGGCGCCGTAGGCCAGCAGCATGCCGATCAGGGCGAGGCCGGTGCCGATCACGGCGGTCACGGCCGAGGGCCGCAGCGAGCCGCCGTCCAGCAGCTCGGGCAGCCAGTCGGTGCGCAGGCTCGCGACGCCGAAGCCCATGGTCGGGATCGCCAGCACCCAGAGCGGCCAGCGCATCGCGGGCGGCTCGGCGGTGGCCGGGTCGGCCTCGTCCACCTCGGGCGAGTACGGCGCGTCGGCCTCGTGGTCCAGCGGCTCCGCGGCGACGGCGGGGCTGTGGAACGCGACGAGGAACAGCCGGGTCGCGTACGCCGCCGTGAGCAGTGCGGTCAGCCCGGCCGAGATCAGCACGATCCAGCCGGCCGCCTGCGGGACGGCCGAGGCCGGGCCGACACCGTTGGTCAGCGCCTCGCCCTGGGCCGCGTGCTCGGCGGCGGTGAGCACCGCCTCCTTGCTGAAGAAGCCCGAGAACGGCGGCAGCCCGATCAGGGCGACGAGCGCGATGCCCATCGTCCAGTAGGCGTCCGGGACGCGCCCCCGCAGCCCGGGCATCCGGGACATCGCGGAGATCGAGTTGGTGTGGGCGGCGTGGATCACCACACCGGCGGCGAGGAACAGCAGCGCCTTGAACGCACCATGGCTGACCAGGTGGAAGACCGAGGCCTCGCGGTCGCCGCTGGCCAGCGCGCCGGCCATGTAGCCGAGCTGGCCGACGGTCGAGTAGGCGAGGACCCGTTTCAGGTCGTCCTGGGCGAGCGCGCAGAGCGCCGAGCCGATCATCGTCACGGCGGCCATCACCGCCAGCACCACCAGAGCCGCGCCGGAGAGCAGGAAGACCGGCAGCAGCCGGGCGACCAGGTAGATGCCGGCCGCGACCATGGTGGCGGCGTGGATCAGCGCGGAGACCGGCGTCGGGCCGGCCATCGCGTCCGGGAGCCAGGTGTGCAGCGGGAACTGCGCGCTCTTGCCGGCCACGCCGCCGAGCAGCAGCAGCGCGGTCAGCGTCGGGTGCGTGAGGCGCCCGTCGGCCGCGGCCGCCAGCACGTCCGTGATCCGGAAGCTGCCGGCGTCGGCGCCGAGCAGGAAGATGCCGAACAGGAACGGCACGTCGCCGAGCTTGGTGACCAGGAAGGCCTTCAGCGAGGCCGAGCGGGCGTCGGCGGTCTCCCAGTGGTGGCCGATCAGGAAGTACGAGCAGATGCCCATGACCTCCCAGCCGACCAGCAGCACGATCAGGTCGCCCGAGAAGACGACCAGGAACATCGCCGCCGTGAACAGCGAGACCAGCGCCGCGTAGGACGGGTAGCGCGGGTCGTCCTTGAGGTAGGCGGTCGAGTAGACCTGCACGCAGGTGGCGACCAGGCCGACCAGCACGGAGATCAGCGAGCTGTAGCCGTCCAGGTAGATCGAGATCGAGATGCCCGGGCCGCCGGTCGGGGCGAGCCGGGTGGCGGCCTCCAGCGTCTGGCCGGTGCCCAGCTGGAGCGCGACGACCAGGGCGAGCACCGCCGAGACGGCGACCGGCACGATCGCCAGCGGCCGGGCCAGGCCGGGCACCTTCCGGCCGGTGGCCAGGGTGGCGGCCGCACCGAGCGCGGGCAGCACGGGGACGAGGACGGGCAGGGCGAGGTTCATGCGGCGGCCTGGCCCTTCAGCGCCTCGGCTCCGGCCGGCGTCTCCTCGGCGACGGACTCGGACGGGTCACCGAGCGCGGTGACCCGGTCCACGTCCGCGGTGCCCCGGGCCCGGAACAGCAGCAGGACGATCGCGAGCCCGAGACCGATCTCGGCGGCGGCGATGGTGATGGTGAACAGGGTGAGCGCCTGGCCGGCGTGCAGGGAGTCCCGCAGCCAGGCGTCGAAGGCGACGAGGTTGAGGTTGACGGCGTTGAGCATCAGCTCGACGGACATCAGCACCAGGATGATGTTGCGCCGGGCGAGCACGCCGTAGACGCCCACGCTGAACAGCAGCGAGGCGAGCACGACGGGGTAGGCGAGGTGCATCAGCTCTCCTCCGGCGAAGTCGTCGGGGCCGCCTGGTCCGACGAGGCGGCGGCCGACGGCTTCGGCACCGTCGCGGCGACCGTGCCGTTGGAGCCGACCGGCTTGCCGGCCCGGATCCGCCCGGCCCGGGGCGTCGGCACCCGCCGCCCGGACCCGCGCGACAGCACGATCGCGCCGACCAGCGCGGCCAGCAGCAGCACCGAGAGCGCCTCGAAGGGCAGCACCCAGGTGCGGAACAGGCTGGCGCCGGTCACGGCCGCCGAGCCGCCACCCGCGCCGAGGTCGATCCAGGAGGTCCGGAAGGCGTCCACGACCAGCGTCACCAGCGTTCCGGCCGAGGCCAGCGCCACCGCCAGGGCGACCCAGCGGTTCTTCGAGTCGGCGTCCGGCGAGCGCCCGATCGGCGCCTTGGTGAGCATCAGCCCGAACAGCACCAGCACGACCACCGAGCCCAGGTAGATCAGCACCTGCACCCAGGCGATGAACTCGGCGGTGAGCAGCAGGAACTCCACCGCCAGCCCGCCGAGCGCGGCCACCAGCCAGAGCGCGGCGTGCACCAGCTGCTTCGTCGTCACGGCGACGACGGCCGAGCCGAGCACGACGATGCCGACCAGCAGGAAGACGATCTCGACCCCGGTCGGGGAGAGGAAGGAACGCGCGGCCGGCTCCAGGGAACCGGTCGCGGCCAGCAGGGTCGCGGAACTCACTCCGGCTCACCCCCCTCGGGCGTCTCCAGGGCGGCGGCCGCGGCGGCCGCCAGCTTGTCCGCCGCCTTGCGCGCGGTGGCGATCTCCTTGGGCTCCTCGGCCGCCGGGTCCAGCGCCGGCGGCGCCGGGACGGTCCACATCCACTCGCGGAGCTTCTCCCGCTCGTGGGTCAGCTCCAGGATGTCCGTCTCCGCGTACTCGAACTCCGGCGACCAGAACAGCGCGTCGAACGGGCACACCTCGATGCAGATCCCGCAGTACATGCAGAGCGAGAAGTCGATGGCGAACCGGTCCAGCACGTTGCGGGTGCGGGCGCGGGCGTTCGGGTCGGCGGCCGGCAGCGTCTCCTTGTGGGAGTCGATGTAGATGCACCAGTCCGGGCACTCACGGGCGCAGAGCATGCAGACCGTGCAGTTCTCCTCCAGCAGCGCGATGACCCCGCGCGAACGCGGCGGCAGCACCGGCTGCACGTCGGGGTACTGCGCGGTGATGCTCTTCCTCGTCATCGTCCGCAGCGTCACGGCCAGGCCCTTGGCCAGGCCGGCACCTGGAAAACTCATGAGATCGCCACCTTGATGATGCCGGTGAGGGCGAGCTGGACGAGGGCGAGCGGGATCAGCACGGTCCACGCGAAGCGCATCAGCTGGTCCTCGCGCAGCCGCGGGTAGGTGACCCGCAGCCAGATCACCACGAAGGCCAGCGCGAAGGTCTTCAGGACGGTCCAGAGCCAGCCGAGCTGGTCCGGCAGCGGTCCGTGCCAGCCGCCCAGGAAGAGCACCGCGGTCAGCCCGGACACCACCAGGATGCCCGCGTACTCGGAGAGCAGGAAGAACGCGAAGCGCAGGCCGGTGTACTCGGTGTACGCACCGAAGATGATCTCGGAGTCGGCCACCGGCATGTCGAACGGCGGACGCTGCAGCTCGGCCAGCCCGGCCGTGAAGAAGACGAACGCGCCGATGATCTGCCACGGGATCCAGTACCACTGCCAGGCGTCCACGATCCCGGGCAGCGAGAGCGTACCGGCGGCCATCGCCACCGAGGCGGCGGCGAGCACCATCGGCAGCTCGTACGACATCAGCTGCGCGGCCGTCCGCAGACCGCCGAGCAGCGAGAACTTGTTCGCCGAGGCCCAGCCGGCCATCAGCTTGCCGATCACGCCGACGCCCATCACGGCGAGCACGAAGAACAGGCCTGCGTCGATCGCCTGGCCGACGAAGCCGTCCGGGCCGACCGGGATCGCGAGCAGCACGAACAGGTACGGAAGCAGCGAGACGGCGGGCGCCAGCTGGAAGATCCGCCGGTCGGCGCCGGCCGGGACGATGTCCTCCTTCTGCGCGAACTTCACACCGTCGGCGACCAGCTGCGCCCAGCCGTGGAAGCCACCGGCGTACATCGGGCCGAGCCGGCCCTGCATGTGCGCCATCACCTTGTGCTCGGTCTGGCCGATGACCAGGGGGAAGCTGAGGAAGACGACGAGCGCGCCGACGCAGCGCAGCAACGTGTCGAGCAGGTTCACGCGCTGTCTCCGTCCTGGCCGGCCGGATCGGCCGACGTCTCGCCCTGCGCGTCGTTCGCGCCCTTCGCGTCGCTCGCGTCCTTCACGCTCGGCGCATCGGTCGCGCCCTGCGCGTCGTCCGCGTCCTTCACGTTGTTCTGCCCGGGCTCGTCGTGCGCGGGTACGGGGTTGTGCCAGGGCGCGTCCGCGGACCGCGTCCGGGCCGGCCGCTCGGGCTGCACCGGGGCGGCGCCCTCGGTGGCACTCCCGGTGGCACTCGCCGCGGCACCGTCGGCGACGCCCGCAGCGGCGCCCTCGGCGGCACTCGCCGCGGCACTCGTCGGCGGCTGGCTCGCCGAGCCCTCCGACACCGACCTGGTCCGCCGCGGCCGGTCGGCCCGCACCGGCGGCGCCGTGCTCTCCGCCGTACCGTCGGCACCCGCGGCGGGCTCCGCCGCCTGGCTGACCGAACCGTCGCCGACCGTCCTGGTCCGCCGCGGCCGGTCGGCCCGCACCGCGGGCCCGCCCTCGGCCGCAGCCCCGGCC